>JABIME010000146.1 GCA_018654125.1 Candidatus Cloacimonadota bacterium | reverse complement strand
TGTAGTCAAAAAGCGTATTTATTAAAATAGAACCCGAGAATAAAGCTTCGGGAAGTCCAGGACGAAATTTATCATCAAGATTAAAATAGTAGTTAGCATAAGGCATCCACCTCTTCTGCCCAATGTAAAGATCTTCTCGCGAAACAGATTCATCAAAGATATTAGAAAAGTCATTATTCATAATCATTTCTTCGATCTCAATAGCAGAATATCCCATTGCATACAATCCACCAATAACAGCTCCCATGCTTGTTCCAGCAATGTAATCGATCTTAATATCAAGTTCATCAATTACTTTTAATATGCCTATATGAGCTAAACCACGTGAGCCGCCACCACTGAGAGCTAATCCAACTTTCTCTTCTGAGTGTAAAGTAATAGCTATTAGTACGATCATTAAAATCATTGAATATTTTATTTTCATATATCAACCAAAAAGAGACGAAGTATGTACCTCGTCTCTTAATTATTTATACTACTAAAATTGTATTATTCTGTAACATCCAATTCTGTAGATTCTTCTTCAATATTTTCATCTGTAACTTCTTCAGCATCCGTATTAATAAGTTCTTCATCAACCTTCTTCTCAATTACAGGAACTTCATCTTTCCCACTATACAATCCTTCTACAATAGGTGAATAAGCAACGATGAGACCAGCAAAGACAATACTTACCATGCTCATTAATTTAATCAAGATATTAATTGAAGGACCCGAAGTATCTTTAAAAGGATCTCCCACTGTATCACCAACAACAGCAGCTTTATGAAAGTCAGAACCTTTACCACCATGATGTCCTGTTTCGATATATTTCTTCGCATTATCCCAGGCGCCACCAGCATTATTCATCATAATTGCCATCACAAATCCTGTAGATAGACCACCAGCCATAAGACCTAGAACACCTGTCACACCCAAAATTAAACCAATAACGATAGGAGTAAGAATTCCTAATAATGCAGGAGCAATCATCTCTCTTTGAGCTCCAACTGTTGAAATTTTTACACATTTAGCATATTCCGGTTCAGCTTTGCCTTCCATAATTCCTGGAATCTCGCGGAACTGACGACGAACTTCTGCTACCATATCGCCTGCAACTCTTCCAACTGCCTTCATAGTAAAAGCAGCAAAAACAAAAGTAACCATTGAGCCCATAAAGATTCCAACCAAGAATTTGGGATTCATTAAATTAACTGAGTAATAATGCATAAAATCTGAAATTGAAGCATTTGCAATATCAACAGTTCTAACTAAACCGTTTCCAAAATCTATTGTCATAACCTTCATTCCAAGATGTATCAAACCAGTTCTTACTTCTTCTAGATAGGCAGCTAAAAGAGCCATTGCTGTAAGTGCAGCTGAACCAATTGCAAAACCTTTTCCAGTTGCAGCAGTTGTGTTTCCCACACTGTCAAGTGCATCAGTTCTCTTACGAACTTCTTCCGAAAGATGACACATTTCAGCATTTCCACCTGCATTATCAGCGATAGGTCCAAAAGCATCCATAGCTAAAGTAACGCCCAAAGTAGCAAGCATTCCAACAGCTCCAAATCCGATTCCATACAATCCTAATTCTGGAATTGTAAAGCCCTTGCTTACACTGAAAGCAGCTAAGATAGCAATACCAATTATTATAACCGGAGCAGCAGTAGATTTCATTCCAACTGCCAATCCATCAATAATGACAGTTGCAGGACCATATTCACCCTGCTTAGCGATTCCTCTTGTTGGTTCGTATGCTGCGGATGTAGAACGCTCTGTAAAATAACCTATTAATATTCCTGCAGCTAGTCCAATTATACTTGCAAAAAATATTCCAAGTGAATATTCGGCAGGAAGCATTGTTTTTGTTACAAAGTATGCAACTATGGCAATAAGAAGTGAGCTACCATATACACCTTTATTCAAAGCAAACATTAATTCTTTTGTCCCAGCACTTTCTTTTGTAGAAACCATGTAGATTCCCAGTATCGAAAGAAAAGCTCCAACACCTGCCAGAACCATTGGGGCAGTAACAAAACGTATCGCCCATTCACTATTATGACCAAAAATTTGAGTAACAGCAGCCATTCCAAGGGCAGCAGTAGCCAGAATAGATCCTGCATAAGATTCATAAAGATCTGCGCCCATCCCTGCAACATCACCTACATTATCACCTACATTATCGGCAATAGTAGCTGGATTACGCGGATCATCTTCAGGAATTCCTGCTTCAACTTTTCCAACCAGATCTGCACCAACGTCAGCAGCTTTTGTATAGATTCCACCACCAAGTCGTGCAAATAATGCCTGAGTAGAAGCTCCCATTCCAAAACTAAGCATGATTACTGTAATTGTATGAAGTGGGAATTCAAAGTATTTCAAAATGTAGAACCATGCAGTGATATCAATTAATGCTAATCCAACAACAACAAGCCCCATAACAGCACCAGCTCTAAAGGCAACCTTAAGCCCTTTATTCAAACTTACAGAAGCTCCCTGAGCAGTTCTATTAGATGCAAGTGTAGCTGTATTCATTCCTATCCATCCAGCTAATCCACTGAAAAAACCTCCAGTAAGAAAAGCCCATGGGATAAGCCAATGCAGCACATGCAATACGTGAGCCATAATATTAAATAAAATAAAAGCTATGAGAAAGAAAATCCCAACACCTTTATATTGTTGTTTCAAATATGCGAAAGCACCTTCTCGCACATGATTTGCAATTGTCTGCATTTTTTCATTACCCGGATCTTCCTTTTTTACTCCTAAGTAAAAGATGTAAGCAAAGATCAATGCTGTAATCGCTCCAATGGGAGCAACATACCAAATTCCTGGTACCATTAATGAACCTCCATTTTTTTATAGTTTATTCATATTCTAAAATTAATTCTACATCCTTACTGTCAAGTTTCTTGTCAGCAAGATTTTAATGTTTTTATAATTCCTATAATAGGAGCAACCAACTAAATGAAATCTCTAAGTTTTTGGCTAACTATTTAAGTTAGTTTAGGTCTGTAAAATTAATTATTTGACAGTAGAATCACTATTCGATCTACTACTTTTAGAAATTTTATAATCATGAGGTTTTGTATGAGATATCCAATACGGTCGTTAACATATAAGAATAATAAATTGTACCTGATAGATCAGAGAAAATTACCAGAAAATTTTGAAGAATTTATTTGCAAAAATTACAAGGATATTCAATTTGCAATTTCAGATATGGTTGTGAGAGGAGCGCCAGCCATAGGTGTAACTGCCGCTTATGGAGTTGTTCTTGCCGCCATAGAATTCATTGAACTTCCAATTAAACAATTCTTATTGCAAATGAATAAAGCTTGTGATATTATTAGTAATTCCCGCCCAACAGCGGTAAATTTGATGTGGGCAATAAAACGAATGCGGTTGTTGTTAGTTAATAATGATATACCTGAAAATATTTTAAATAAATTGAAAACTGAAGCTGACAAAATTGCTAATGAAGATATTATAACAAATAAGAAAATGGGACAGTTCGGGAATTCGATAATTCCCCAAAAAGCTACGATCTTAACCCACTGTAATACGGGAGCACTTGCAACAGTGGAGTATGGAACAGCCTTGGGAGTAATACGTGCAGCATTTGATGCTGGGAAAGACATTTTCGTTTATGCTGATGAAACGAGACCAAGACTGCAGGGAGCAAGACTCACAGCATGGGAACTTGTTCAAGAAGGGATTCCTGCAAAACTTATTGCAGATAATGTAGCAGCTACATTGATTCGTGATGGTAAGATTGATCTAATATTGGCCGGTGCAGATCGGATCGCAACAAATGGTGATAGCGCTAACAAAATAGGAACATTCATGCTTTCGGTTATTGCTAAAGTTTATAACGTTCCATTTTATATTGTTGCTCCAACTACAACTATAGATTTTGAAATAGATACAGGTGATGAGATAGAAATAGAAGAACGTTCCTCAAAAGAAGTAACACATATTAAAGGTGTGCAGATAGCACCTGATAAAATCGATGTTTACAATCCTGCATTTGATGTGACACCAAACGAAAATATAACTGCAATTATAACCGAAAATGGAATAATAAATAGGCCATTTAAAAAGAATATTTTAAAACTTATTTAGAGGAATTTATGTTATTTGAAGAAATCAGAAACGACATTGCTAGTTTAGGAAGAGAGATCGCATCTTCCGGATTTAACCTGGGGACTTGGGGAAATATATCTGCTAGAATTGATAACAGTAAATTTGCGATCACTCCTTCCGGCATTACTTATGAGACAATGACAGCTGAAGATATAATTGTTATTGATATTGAGGGTAACATAATAGACGGTAGAAAAAAGCCATCGATAGAGTTACCATTGCATACTAATATTTACAAAGCCAAACAAGATGTAAAAGCGATCATTCATACTCACAGCGTTTATTGCACTGCTTTTGCCATTGCCAGAAAACCAATTCCCGCTACTTGTGAAGATATGATCCAAATTGTGGGAGGGCAAGTTGATGTTGCAAAATATTTTCTTCCCGGTTCAAAAGAATTAGCTAAATCCGCTGTAAAAGCTCTTGGTAATAAAAGTGCATGTTTAATGGCAAATCATGGATTGATTGCTGTAGCCGATAACTTAAACGAGGCTTACAAAATAGCTCAAATTGTTGAGAAATCAGCTCAAGCTGTAGTATGTGCTAATTCTTTGGGAGGAGCTGTTGAACTCTCTCAAAATGATATTGATTTTATGCGTGATTTTTATTTGAATAAATATGGGCAGAAGTAAAATGAATAAAATAATAATGACAATTAGTCTGTTGATTGTAATAGTAACCTTTCAGGCAGAGGAGCAGAGCATGAATAGCATTTGTGATTTTGAAATGATAAATATACAAGGTGATACACTTAAGCTAAGTGAATACGCAGGAAAAGTAATATTAGTAGTTAACACAGCAAGTAAATGTGGTTTCACATATCAATATGAAGGTTTGGAGAAATTGTATAAAACATACAAAGATAGTGGTTTTGTGATTTTAGGATTTCCTGCTAACAATTTTCTAAAACAAGAACCTGGCAATAATGAGGAGATAGCAGAATTCTGTAGTATTAATTATGGTGTTACTTTCCCAATGTTCAGTAAAATATCTGTTAAGGGTAAAAATATGCATCCACTATATAACTATCTTACATCCAAAGATACAAATCCCGAATTTGGTGGGAAGATCACTTGGAATTTCAATAAATTTTTAATTTCAAAAGAAGGGAAAATCATAAATAGATTTGGTTCCAGAGAAAAACCAGAAAGTAAAAAGATCATAGAGGCAATCGAGGGAGAATGGTAAGTGTTTCACATAAAACAGGTGTTACTCTTCCTCGTTAACATCCTTTTTCATTATTTTGTTTGACATTATGAATTTATTAATCGTTATTGGAATAGTTTTAACTAAGGAAATGAAAATATTTTATTAAGAATCTTTTATCGGAGGTAAAATGAGAAAATTTATTGTAGGCATTTTTATTATTTCTAATCTAATTTTATTAAGTTGTTCTAGCCCAACTGATAATGTTAATGATAACATTAAATTTATACAAACATATGAATATTTTTCTAGCAAAGGATTTTCTTTAGATCTAACAAATGATAAAGGTTATATTATTACAGGTTATTATAATTCTGGCAATATCATGTTATTAAAAACTGATAAGAATGGTAATGAACAGTGGTGTAAAACTGTTGGTGAGGCTAGTGAGGCTTGGGGATATTGTGTATTACAAACGAAAGATGATGGTTATATTGTAGCAGGTAATTTAACAGAAGACAGTTTATATGTTGTTAAAACAGATATAAATGGTGATAATGAGTGGAGTTTAACAATTGATGGCGGTTTTGCCTACACGGTTATTCAAACAATTGATGACGGGTACTTAATATCAGGTAGATTAAATAATCAGGCATGCTTAATAAAAATCAATCAATATGGTTTTGAAGATTGGACAAGAACCTTTCAATATTCAAATGCACATTCGGTAATTCAAGCAGATGAAGGTGGTTTTGTCTTTATAAGTGGATCAAGAATTGTTAGAACTGATGAACTAGGATATGAGATATGGAATAATTCTATTAGCGGTGGTTTTGGTACTTCAATGAAACAGACAGATGATGGTGGTTACATAATTGCTGGTCGTGTATCACAAGAATATGATATATGGTTGGTCAAAACTGATGCACTAGGTAATCGTATATGGGAAAGATCTTATGATGGGAATCTCAATTATGATGAATATCAATCATCAGTTGATATTACTGACGATGGTGGATATATTGTAGTTGCTACAAAAAGAAACATCATTGATAACTTCAGGCAAATCTGGTTAATTAAAACAAATGAAATTGGCATTGAAGAATGGAACACAACATTTGGTGGTATAGAAGAAAATGATTATTCTGTTGGACAATGTGTGAGACAAACAGCTGATGGGGGTTACATATTAACAGGTCAAATTAATTACCATGTTTGTTTAGTGAAGACAGACGATGAAGGTAATGTTGAATAATATAAGGGTTAATTATGAAATCTAAACTTTTTTTCAAACATTTAATCTTTGATAATCATTTATTTATTCTAATTTGTTTTCTGATATTGTCGATATCCATTACTCTATTGTTAAACTTAAGTATTGTAAAATTCTTTGTTCCAATAATTGGAGGATTATTATCCTTACTGTATTTTATTCAAAAGCAAAAACTTGCAGAGCTTCTATTATTCAGAGAATTGTTTAATGATTTTAACTCAAAATATGATAAGTTAAATAATGGTTTACTTATAATTATTAATAATTCAAATAATAAACTTTCAGATGATGAAAAAAGTTTATTATTGAAATACTTCAATTTATGTAGTGAAGAATATCTATATTATAGAAAAGGGTACATTTTCCAAGAAGTATGGAATACTTGGTTTAAGGGTATGAATATATATTACGAGAATGCTAGAATTAGACGTTTTTGGAACAAGGAATTAAAATCAGAATCTTATTACGGACTTGAAAAATTATTCAAATATTAAAGATCACAATTTCATTGCAAAGGTCATAAAATCAACAAGGACACCTAGCCTTTGTTCGTTGCTAAAGACCTTCCTCGTTAACATCTTTGGGTAATTGTTGCTTCTTTTTTCTTGTACTAGATAGAAACCCAATTAGAATACCAAGAAGTAGGGTTATAGGAAATAATATTACAAGTGGTACAACTTCAAATTTCCAGAACAGTAATTGGATTGAAACAACTTCTAAATTTTGAAAAAGAATTATTATAAATATAAGTAATATAAATAAAATC
>JABIME010000145.1 GCA_018654125.1 Candidatus Cloacimonadota bacterium | reverse complement strand
TGATCGCATTCCCCAAAACACTTCAAGCTACAGATCTGATGAGTGAATCTCCAGCTGTTGTTTCACAAAAACAATTGGATGAATTAGCATTGAAGATTATAATTAAGGATAAAACTTAAATGATAATATACTTATCGGTAGTAGGAATCTAATACTGCTAGAATAATAATATACTTGTCACCCTGAGCCTTTCGAAGGGTTGGGCCTAATTTAAAGTATTACCAAATGCTTCGATAAATTCAGCAAGACAATACAAATTAGGTTAATATATATGAAAAAAGTTGCTTCAATTACATTTGGCTGTAAAGTAAATCAATACGAAACTTCTTGTATTGTGGATGAATTTACTCAGGCAGGTTATAAAACTACCGAATTTGTTAAACCTGCTAATATTTATATAATTAATACCTGTACGGTAACAAATAGAACTGATTATAAAAGTAGAAATGCAATTCGAAAAGCGTTGGCTCAGAAGCAGAAAAACCCTTCAATAAAAGTTGTAGTTACAGGATGTTATTCTCAAAGAAAGAAAGAAGAGATAGAAGAGTTGGGTGAAGTTGATCTGATAGTTGATAATAATAGTAAAAGTAGAATATTTGAAAAATTGAATTCGGATTATGATTTATTTAAAGATATAAAAAACCAACACAATTTTGATGAGATCTCTACAACTAAGATGTTGGATAAAGCCAGAGCATTTATCAAGGTTCAAGATGGATGTGATTACTTTTGCGCCTATTGTGCGATTCCTTATGCCAGAGGTCGTTCCAGAAGTAGAAGTAAAAAAAATATTCTCGATCAAATTGAAAAACTAGTAGATAAAGGTTATAATGAATTTGTACTTGGTGGTATAAATCTTGGTCTGTATGGCGTAGAAGCAGATTATTCACTGGCAAAATTGTTGTATGAAATAGAAAAAATTAATGGTGTTGATCTGATAAGGTTAAGCTCTATTGAACCTCAACTTTTTACAAAAGAGTTATTAGAATATTTCACAAAAAGTAACAAAATTTGCCATCATTTTCATATTCCGCTTCAGGCTGGGTGCGATGAATTACTTGAAGAAATGGGACGGCGTTACTCAACAGAACAATTCCAAAATACTATTGATAAAATAAGAAAAATATTTCCAGATGTTGCAATTGGTATCGATGTGATAGCTGGACTTCCGGGAGAAACAGAGGAACTTTTTCAAAAAACACATAATTTCCTCTCAAATTTAAAATTTACATATCTCCATGTTTTTTCATATTCAAAGCGATCTGGAACTCGTGCAGAGAAAATGAAAGGTCATGTAAATGGAAATATTATTAAACACAGAAGCAATGAACTGATCTCGATCTCTAATGTTAAACTTGCTGAATATACAGATTTTATATTGAATAATAATATCAAGCTGAAAGGTGTAATTGAGCAAAAAACAGATGATCATTGGACAGCCCTTTCAGATCATTATGTACGAGTATATGTAAAAAGTGATGAAAATCTAGAGAAAAAGTATTTACATTTAAATCCCATTTCTAAAAAATATGACGGTATAGAAGTTAAGATTAATTAACGTGGGATAAATTAATGATAGAAATAAAGAATCTTTCGATTAGTTTTAGTGATCAAGAAATATTAAAAAATATTAATTTCACAATATCAGAAAATAAGATAACAATAATTGTAGGACAGAGCGGAACAGGTAAAAGCGTATTAATGAAATGTATTGAAGGCCTTATTGAGCCGGATGAAGGCTCTATTATTATTGATGAGAAGAATATTTATACTTTAAATAAACCTGAGCTAAATGAAATCAGAAAGAAGATGGCCATGCTTTTTCAGGGTTCTGCATTACTAGATTCTTTAAATGTATATCAGAATGTGGCGCTTCCACTTATTGAACATACAGAACTTTCGGAAGCAGAAATATTAGAAGAAGTTACAGATAAGTTAGAGCTGGTAGGGCTTAAAGATGTTCTAACTAAAATGCCTTCAGAGTTAAGTGGTGGTATGAAGAAGAGGGTAGCTCTGGCAAGAGCAATAATTCTTAAACCAAAATATATAATTTATGATGAGCCTACAACAGGGCTAGATCCCATCATCGCTAATGAGATCTCTAACCTCATTTTAAAATTACAAGATCAATATAATATAGCTTCAATTATTATTACTCATGACATGGATTGCATCCGAAAAATAAAAGGACACATTATGATGATCCATGAAAAAAAAATAGTTTTTGACGGAACATATAGTGATTTTATTACTGATGAAAGAAAAATAATAAAAGGATTTGTAAATTAAGGAATAAATATGAAATTTTATCAAAATAAAAAAAATACAGAATTTAAAGTTGGGTTATTTACAATAATGGCCATTTTTATTTTTATAGCTTCCTATATGTGGTTCACCGAGGCTTTGCAAAGTAAGAACATGACGATTGTGAAGGTAAAATTTCATAACGCTGGAAATATTGAAGTTGGCAGTAGTGTAACGGTAAGTGGAGTAAAAAAGGGAAGAGTTAAAAAAATTGAAGTAGCTCAGGATGGGGTTGTTATAGATATGCAAGTGAAGATAGATTTTCCATTAAAACAGGGTACTCAATTTTCTGTAATTGAATCTAATTTAATGGGTGATGTTCAAGTTGAGATCATTCCATCAACTATTGGTGAAGAACTCGATCTTTCTCTTATCCAGAATGGAGAGAAAAGATACGGTTTGATGAAACTTGTTTCTGAGTTAAGCAGCGTAGTTGTAGATTTCCAAATGATAATAGATAAAATTGCAGGAGATGGTAATTTTGTAATGCAATTAGATTCGGTGATAGACACAACTCAAATGGTAATAGGCAAGATAAACAAAAGCCTAGATAAAAACACAGAGGAATTTGAAAAACTAATTCAGAATGCAAATCAACTTACTGCAAAACTAAATAAACTTGTTACAACGAATGAAGAGAGTATTTCAAACTCTTTAGAGAAATCATCAGAAGTTATTGCATCAGTTAATTCAACGCTAGATGATATTAAAGATACTTCAACCAGTATTCGTAAAATTACAGATAAAATGCAAAACGAAAAAAATACAATTAATAAACTCATGAATGATGAAGCACTATACGAAAATCTAATGCGCTCATCTGCTAGACTTGATTCATTGCTAAAAGATATTAAAGATAATCCCAAAAGATATTTCAACATTAAGATTCTTTAGGAGAATAAATGAAAAAACTAGTTCTAATAATTTTGATGATACTCGTTTCTATACAACTATTTTCATACAATTTTGGTAAGAACAAAATTCAGAACTCTAAGTTGGAATGGGAAATGATCGAGTCGCTTCATTTTGATATATATTACCCAAGCCATAATAAAGAGTTTGGAAAGCTTGCTGTTCTTATTGCTGAAGAAGCTTATTATCATATTAAGAAAGATTTTCAAAAACCCATAATGAGTAGAATCCCAATAATTTTATATAAATCGCACGATGATTTTGAAGCTACCAATGTTATTGGAGCACTTTTGGGTGAAGGTGTCGGAGGTTTTACAGAGACTGCTCATAATAAAGTTGCTGTTCCTTTTGACGGTGATTATAAAAAATTTGAAGAAGTATTAACACACGAATTAACACATGCTTATGTAAATGAAATGAACAAGAATAGAAGCAAAATGCTCACTTTGAACATGCTGCCATTTTGGTTTCAGGAAGGATTACCAGAATTTGAAGCAGTTCATGGAGAATCAGTTTATAATAATATGTTTGTTATAGATCTTCTAATTAACGATAAAATTGGAAATTTAGGAATGATTGGTGGATATTATGCTTACAGATTAGGTGAATCATTTCTTGTATTTGTAGATGAAGTTTATGGCAGAAACAAAGTTATGGAGCTCTTCTACGCGATACGATATAATAAGAATTCTGATACTGCATTTAAAAAGATCTTTGATGAAGATTTTGAGCAAGTTCAACTTCGTTGGAAGAACTATCTTAAAAGAAAATATTATCCTCAATTTGCAGAATACAATATTCCACAAGAAGTATTCTTAAAAATGACAAAACATGAGAAGGAGGGATCATCACTTAATTATGCACCTCGTTTTTCTCCTGATGGTAATGAGTATATCTATTTTTCTAACAGAAATCTTAAAACTGATATTTGGAAAGGCTCGATTCTAGGGCTTAAAAAAAATAAGAAAATTTTAAGTGGAGAGTCAACGGGAGATTTTGAGGAATTTCATTATTTGCGTAACAATCTTGCCTGGTTCCCAGGTGGAGAAAAATACGCAATAGTATCTAAAACTTCATTTGCAGATAAATTATATATTATAGATGTTAAATCAGGTAAATCTTCACGTGAATTGGAATTCTCGGAATTCGATGCAATCTTTGAAATTGATGTTTCTAATGACGGGAATAGAATTGTATTTTCGGGCCAGAAAGATTTGAAAAGTGATATATATATTTACGATCTTATCACAGATGAAATTACCACAATAACCGATGATCAATACTTCGATAGTCAACCTCATTGGTCACCGGATGATTCTAAAATTACTTTTACTTCCGAGCGAACATTTAATGAAGATGCTTATGCTAACCAAATATTCAGCAAACTTTCAACAGATATTTTTTATT
>JABIME010000144.1 GCA_018654125.1 Candidatus Cloacimonadota bacterium | reverse complement strand
TCTATTGGGCTTAATCTGATCTGTTTTTATTGTCGTGATCCCGGTTGAAATATCGGTTGATTCCGGAACTGCACTTATCAGAGCTTCTAATCCTTTTCCTAGTTTTGTCATCTTGCCATCACTTCCTTTGCTAATTGCAAATAGCTTTTTGCACCAGACGATTTTATATCGTAATGGAATATTGATTTTCCAAAGCTTGGTGCTTCACTCAATTTCACACTTCGATGAATTATAGTACTGAACGCCTGTTCCTGAAAATAGCGTCTTACTTCTTTAGCAACTTGAAGTGAAAGGTTTAATCTTCTATCATACATTGTGAGCAAAATCCCCATAATATTCAGATCCGGGTTAAGCCCCTTTTTTATTAATCTTATTGTATTAAGAAGTTGGCTCACCCCTTCTAGCGCATAGTACTCACATTGAATTGGAATTAATACATCTGTGCAGGCAGTAAGTGTATTCACTGTAAGCAACCCTAACGATGGTGGACAATCTACAATTATGTAGTCATAATCATCTTTTATTGAATCTAAAGCTTCTTTAAGTTTAAATTCACGCGAATATTCTTTCACTAGTTCAATTTCTGCACCACTTAAATCAACATTAGATGGTACAATATCCAGTTTTTCTAAAATTGGAGATTTTTTAATTACTTCAGCCATTTTAGCCTGACCGATAAGTGCTTCATAAATGTTCGGGCTGCTCCCTTCCACACCTATTCCACTGGATGAATTACCCTGCGGATCAAAATCTACCAACAGTGTTTTCTTCTCATAAATTGCAAGGGCGGAGGCGATATTAACAGCTGAGGTTGTTTTTCCAACACCACCTTTTTGATTTACAATTGCAATAATTTTTCCCATTTTTTCTCCAGAATATTCAGCAGAAATTAATTTCCTTCCTACTAATTTATTTAAATCTATATTTCTATTTCAACAATTCTTCGTTCACCAATTGCAGGATGTGAAACATCGTGGATTCGACGCTTTTTAAATTGCCCGATATCATCAATTGATTTGCTCTTATACAAAATTATCTTTCCATTGCTCTTTATCAATTTGAATAAAACACTTTTATATTTCGGCAATATTTTCACTGACCTGCACACTATAACGTCAAAAGATCCAAACCAATTACTATCTAATTCTTCCAACCGTGAAACAATCGTGAAACACGATGGTAGGTCAAGTGTTTTAATTATATTTTTTACAGCATTGATCTTTTTATGTGTTGAATCTAGCAGGTGTATTTCCGAGTTAGGAAAAACCAGATTTAGGGGTATTCCGGGTAATCCGCCACCTGTTCCAAAATCTAGTATTTTCTTATTGGAAAGATCTGTAATGCTAATTGGGAGAAGTGAATCTAGGAAGTGTCGAGTCCAATACTCTTCTTTTGGTGTTTTTCTTGAAATTAGGTTAACTTTGGAATTCTCTTCCCACAAAGCCTCGAGTAATTTATCAAACGAGATCATTAGCTCATCTGCCTTTAGTGGTAAGTGTGTTTGTAAATATTTTCTAAAAATTTCTCTATTCATATTTATTCCTTTTCGGTAGATTTCAAAAAGCATTTTGGAATGTCAAGCGCAAACAATGAAACCCATAAATATTCACAGATTAACACTCATTTATTTGAATCCATTCAATTCCAAAATATTAAATTATTTGACACGGACTCACTCACATTCACAGAGTGGTTTCGAATATAAATGAGTGCATTATGAAGAATTTAGAAATCATAGTTTCGGGTAGAGTTCAGGGAGTTTGTTATCGTGCTTTTGTTTTGCAGAGTGCAAATGAACTGAATATAAATGGATATACAAAGAATTTAGTAAATGGGGACGTAAAAGTGATTGCTATAGCTGAAGATAGCTTGCTGGAGGTTTTTGTGAATATGCTTAAAGAAGGACCCTCAATGGCAAGAGTTGAGAATTTAGTAACCTCCGAGATAATTATTGGTGAAGAATTTGATGATTTTAGTATAAAATATTAATTTAGGAATTTGATAGAATGATTATAAATAAATGGTTGTCTGAGATTGTTTTGTGCATAATGCTTATCGCACTATTTTCTACAACCTTTGCTCTATCTAGCAACCCTCTGTATGTAACCCCATCAGGTGATTATCATATCGTAAAAAAGGGGGAGACGCTGCAATCTATAGCTGGGCAATATTCACTTTCTATTGATAAGGTAAAACTATTTAATAATATGTCTTCAAATCGTGTATTTATTGGTCAAAAAATATTTCTTTATCCGCATCCGGCAAAAAAGCAGGAATTCGTAACTCAGCGCAAAATCCCCAAAAATGGTTATCATTTGGTAAAACAAAAAGAATCAATACACCGTATTGCAAAAATGTATGACTTAAGTGTTTTTGATATTCTTGATTATAATAATTTGAACACATACAAACTTGAGCCGGGTATAAAGATAATTCTGATTGAAGGAAAAACAAAACCGGCAGAAGCTTCCAAACCAACAATACAACCAACAAAACCTGAAGCAACAAAAATAGGAAAACCAATTCCCACACATCCCACTATTACAAAACCAAGAACCAAATTGGCTCTTCCATTAAACGGTGCAGTCACTTCGGAATTTGGAATGCGCAATGGTAGACCTCATAAAGGCATAGATATAGCTGCAGATAAGGGAAACCCAATCTATGCGGCACTCAATGGAAAGGTGGTTTATTCGGGAACACAGCGCGGATATGGCAATGTAATAATTTTGGAACATGATGATTATGTGATGACCGTTTATGCGCATAATGAAGCGAATCTTGTAAGATTGGGAGAGGTGATAAGCAAAGGTCAACCGATCGCAACCGTTGGACAAACGGGGACCGCGTCGGGGCCACATGTTCATTTTGAATATAGAGTTAAAGGAAAGGCTATAAATCCTCGCGAAGTGCTTCCTGGATTTTAGTTTTGTAAAATAATTATGGCAGATAAAAATAAATTACTTAAGATTGGTGAAGTAGCAAAACAGTTAAGCATACATGATCAAACCATTAGAATGTATGAGCGTAAGGGGTTATTAAAACCAACTAGGTCAGAACATAACACTCGGTTATTTACGCCAAATGATGTAACTAAAATTACAACTATAATAACATTAACACTTGAGCTTGGAATGAATTTATCCGGCGTGAAGATTGTTTTTTCTTTAGCAAAAAAACTTAATATGAATGATGATGAGCTTCTTGATTTTATTTATGATCATATCAATGAATTTCAAATTTAAAGAATGGATAGTATAGCTTCAGCTTAAAGATATAGGAATGGAATATGGCAGAAAATATTTTTAATGATAAAGCGTTACAAACATATCTCAACCAGATAGCAGAGATAGAACCT
>JABIME010000143.1 GCA_018654125.1 Candidatus Cloacimonadota bacterium | reverse complement strand
TTAGACGATTTGATGTTAATAACTCAAAATGAAAGGGAATTTTCATTGGCAGAGTTGATGGAAATTAAGGTTTAGCTAAATATGCATATCCACGGAATATATTATTCAGATCCGGTTTACCGTCCACCCAGTGAAGCTGGAAGCCTGCTGATACAAGTTACAGAGGGTTGCACCTACCGTTGCAATTTCTGTTTTGCTAATATGAAAAAATTCAAGGTGCGCAAATTAGCTGAGATTAAAAAAGATATGGATACTGCACGGCAGGTTTATGGAGCGGATGTACGTAAAATGTTCTTCCTAGATGGTAATGCCATGGTCATCCCTGCGGTTAAGTTGCAAGAATTGTGTAATTATGCAATGAAGTTGTTTCCCCGCTTAAACCGCATCGGCACCTATGCTCATGCTAAAGATATATTAGCCAAAAGTGATGAGGAGTTGCGTTCTTTGCATCAAGCTGGTCTAGGTATCGTATATATTGGCATCGAGAGTGGTAACAACCAGCAGCTGGCTAAAGCAGGCAAGATGGTTACTGCGGATGAGATTGTGGCTGCCTTTCATAAATGCTTCCTATCTGGCATCACACCTTCCGGCACAATTATACTGGGTTTAACCGGAAAAGATAATAAACTGGCAGAAAAGCACATAATAGACACTGCTGATCTGGTGAATCGAGCCAGTCCGGTCCATGTAATAAAAGGTAGTAAACTGCCTGCGTGGTATATTTCGTGCCTGGCACTGATGTTCCCTGAGGGATCGGATGTAGCCAGAGATGCTGATAACGGTACATTTATTCCACAAACACCCGAAGGTATTCTGCACGAAATGAAACTCTTAATAGAAAATATATCCGATGATGTGAAGAGCTGTGTTTTCCGCAGTAATCATGCCTCCAATTATCTGCCTATAAAAGGCCGTCTTAGCCGCGATCGCGATAAGATCCTGTCTGTTATTAATAAGAGCATTGAACACCCTGAAAATGTACGACCGGAGTTCATGAGAGGCTTGTAAAATGCATTTATCGGAAAAAGAATAACCTCTGCACTCTGAGACAAAGCTACTTAGGCACATATCCACTTCTTCCTCTTAACCTTTTCAATTGACAGCAAATCCCTCACCAAATCTTATCCTGCAAAATTAAGGAGAGCACATGGAAGGATTCTGGAGTAAGGTGATCCCGATAATAATCATATTCTTTCTAGGATATTTTTTAAAGAAGATAAAATTATTTGGTAGCAGTACGGCAGACACACTTCTTAAAATTGTATTCTATGTAACCCTACCAGCTCTCACATTTTTTTCCGGTTCAACTGCTATATTAACTTTGAAATTCTTTTATCTTCCAATTATTGCAATCGCAGTAGTCTTAATAATATTTTCAGTTTCATTCCCATTAAGTAAAAAATTTAATTTACCAAAAGCAACTCAAGGTACCTTCATAGTTGGAACTCTTATTATGAATACAGGTTTCACTCTACCCTTTGTTCTAGCAGCATACGGAAATCAGGGTTTGGCGATCTACACGATCTTTGATTTTGGTAATACATTGATGATATTCACATTTGCTTACTATTTTGCAATTAAATACGGTAATAAAGAAAACAGTAAAATCCAAATTAAAAAGTTCCTACTTCTTCCACCTATTTGGGGATTGATACTGGGAATTACTTACAATTTATTAAAATTTGAATTACACTCAACAGCGATAAATTTTCTGGAAATCGTAGGGAAGCCAACGATATTTCTCGTAATTCTTTCGCTTGGAATTTACTTTAGTCCTAAAGTTACAAATCTTGGCAAAATGCTAACTGTATTTTCATTGCGTATAGGGCTTGGAATGGCATTAGGTTTACTCGCTGTTTACCTATTCAACATCGAAGGCATCATGAGAACGCTGGTTGTACTTTTCTGTGGAGCTCCAGTTGGTTACAACACACTCATTTTTGCATCTTTAGAAGAACTTGATAAAGAATTTGCTGCAAGCCTGGTTTCAATATCATTGTTATTAGGAATCATCTACGTTCCAATACTGATTTATTTCTTATGACAATAACTTACATTAGTTAAATTTCAGCCATTTCTAATTGACAACCACATTGCATTTTAGTTGTTGAGGTTATGAATTATAAAATATATGTAGATGGTTCTAAACACAATTTAGAGATCCCCAAAAATCCGGTTGAAATAATTGAGCCCAAGAAAGTTGCTGTTTTTAATCAGGAAAAACTGATTCGTAAATCATTAATAAATCCAATTGATTCACCGGATCTACATACATTTTTACAAGATAAAAAAAACATTCTCATCATTGTAAATGACGGTGCTCGAAATACACCTACTCAAATTGTTATTTCTGCTATTTATGATCATATTAAAGATAAAAATATCAAATTTCTTGTAGCTTTAGGAACACATCGAAACCCAACAGAAATAGAATACGATAGAATCTTTGGAAAATATTATAAGGAATTTGAAGATAGAATTTTGTGTCATGATTCCAAAAATGATGAGATGACAAATTTAGGTTCAACCTCCAGAGGAACGCCAGTAATGATAAATTCAGAAGTAACAAAAGCTGATGCTGTAATAGTTATCAGTTCTGTGGAACCTCACTATTTTGCTGGTTTTACTGGAGGACGAAAAAGTTTTCTGCCCGGTGTGTCGGCTTTTGAATCAATAGAAAAAAATCACTCATTAGCTCTTTTGGATAAAGCGAAAATATTAAAATTAGATGGCAATCCCATTCATGAAGATATGACCGAGGCTGCCAAAATGGTTCCTACAAAAACATTCTGCATTCTTACAGTTTTGGATACAAACGATAAAGTATTTTATGCTACAAGCGGTGATATTCATTCTACACATAAAATTGCATCAAATGAAGTTATTCAGGTTTTTGCTCCCACAGTTAAAGAAAAAGCAGATATTGTTATAGCAATAAATCAATCTCCTCTAAATAAAAATTTATATCAATCACAAAAAGGACTTGAAAATTGCAAATCTATCCTGAAAGAGAATGGAGTTTTTATTCTTGTTTCCAGTTGTAAAGAGGGGATCGGCAGCAATACTTTTTATGAACTGATGGCATCATCTAAAACGCCTGACGAAGTCTTCCAAAAAGTAAAAATAAATTATAAATTAGGATACCATAAAGCCGCTAAGTTTGTTTCATTCATGCAAAAAAATAAACTGTGGTTGGTTAGTGAGATAGAAAACGATGTGTTAGAGAATATTTTCATTAGGAATTTCACAACATTGCAAGATGCTGTAAATGAAGCCATAATACTAAAAGGTAAAGATGCAAAAGTGAACCTGATTCATAATGCTGGAATTACTGTACCACGAATTACTGATCATAAATAGAATTTCTCTTTACACTCAATGCATAATATTAATTTTATCCAAAGAAAAAAACTAGAAAACATAACTTAGGAGATTGTATGAAAGTTTCCGAAAAATTAGAGAACTTAAAGAAAAGAGAAGCAAAGATAAAAGAGATGGGTGGGAAAAGTAGGATTGAGAAACAACATGCAAAGGGAAAATTAACAGCTCGCAAAAGACTCGATCATTTTTTTGATGAAGGTACATTCCGTGAGATCGATATGTTCGTAAAGCACCGATCTACAAATTTTGGAATGCAAACAGTAGAAATTCCATCTGATGGTGTAATAACCGGTCATGGAAAAGTAAATGGCAGACCAATATTTGCATATTCTCAAGACTTCACATCACGAGGTGGTTCTCTCGGTGAGAAGCACGCAGCAAAAATAACAAAAGTAATGGATCTAGCAATGAAAGCTGGTGTGCCAATTGTAGGAATTAACGATTCAGGTGGAGCAAGAGTAGAGGAAGGACTTGATGCATTAAAGGGTTATGGAGATATTTTCTTCCGCAATTCCAGAGCTTCCGGTGTTATTCCACAAATTTCTATAATTATGGGGCCCTGTGCAGGTGGTGCAGTTTATTCTCCTGCCATGACAGATTTTATTTTTATGGTCGATAAAAAAAGTTATATGTTCATAACTGGACCAAGCGTGATAGAAACGGTAACAGGTGAAAAAACAACTTTTGAAGATCTGGGTGGAGCTATGACCCATAACAGTAAAAGTGGTGTTGCTCATTTCGCCTGTGAAGATGATGAAGATGCACTTTATCAAGTTAAAGTTCTATTAAGCTATCTTCCCGATAATAATATGGATGATCCACCTATATTTAGTAATGGTGATGATCCAAATAGATTATGCCCAGAACTTGATACAATAATACCAGATAGCACAAAAGCGGGTTATGACATGAAAGCTGTGATCCAATCAATTGTTGATAATGGTGAGTTCTTTGAACCTCATGAATACTATGCACAAAATGCTCTAATAGGATTTTCTAGATTGAATGGCAGACCCGTAGGAATTATTGCTAATCAGCCAATGTTCCTAGCCGGATGTTTAGACATTAATGCATCTGATAAAATTTCGCGCTTTATACGATTTTGTGATGCTTTTAACTTCCCAATAATTACCTTTGTTGATGTTCCTGGGTATTTGCCAGGTACAGATCAAGAATGGGGTGGCGTGATAAGACACGGGGCAAAACTTCTTTGGAGTTATTCGGAAGCAACTGTTCCCAAGCTTACAGTTACAACCAGAAAAAGTTATGGTGGAGCATATATTGCCATGAGCTCTATTCATTTAGGAGCTGATATGCTATTTGCATGGCCAACTGCCGAGCAAGCTGTAATGGGAGCTCAGGGTGCAGTAAATATTGTTGCATCTTATCGTAAGCAACTTAAAGAAGCAACCGATCCTGAAGCAAAGAGACAAGAACTTATAAATGAATATGAAACCGCTTTCAATACACCTTACATTGCTGCAGAGCGTGGTTACATTGATGCAATAATTCAACCAAGTGAAACAAGAATCCGCTTAATCGATGCTTTAGAGGTAATGGTTACAAAAAAGGAAGCTCTTCCACCTAAAAAGCATGGGAATATCCCGGTTTAGGAGATTTTTTTGAAAGATAAAAGTAAGAAACTGAAAGCTGCAATTATTGGTGTATTGCATTATCTACAGCAGCAGGAAGAAGAAAATAATTCAAAGCCTGATAAACAATGGGCAAGGTCCGGACGCAAGATCATTATGCAAAATAGAATGATGGTTCAACGCAGAGGAATTAGAAGGTAATGCGAGTAAGAGCAGATAAGTATAAGTGAGTAAGGGATTTTTTTAACACGGAGGAAATAAATGAAATTCGATAAACATGGCGTTCTAGGAATGACAAAGATGAATTATGATCCTGCACGTCCAAAAACAGAGAACCCAATAAAGATACAAGATGTAAGCCTAAGAGATGGACATCAAAGCATTTTTGCAACTCGTGGCAGAACAGAGGATATGATACCTGTAGCCAAAATGATGGATGAGATTGGTTTCTACTCAGTAGAGATGTGGGGTGGTGCAACTTTTGATGTAATGCATCGATTTTTAAATGAAGACCCATGGGAAAGGATTAGAATTCTGAAAAAACATATGACAAAAACTCCTTTTTCTATGCTGCTTCGGGGGCAGAATGTGGTTGGATATAGAAACTATGCCGATGATGTAGTAGAAGCTTTTGTTCAGCGTGCTTGCGATAATGGAATTGATATTCTGCGTGTATTTGATGCGCTTAATGATTTTAGAAATTTCCAAACTGTTGTTAAAGTGATAAAGAAAAATAAGAAACATTTTCAGGGAACTATCTGCTATTCACTCACAGAGCCACGCATGGGTGGTGAGACATACAATCTGGAAT
>JABIME010000142.1 GCA_018654125.1 Candidatus Cloacimonadota bacterium | reverse complement strand
TAATTTTGGCTTAGAGAACAAAAAGGATATGACGCGTATTATCTCAAAAAACATCAATATTATCATGTCAGATAAAATAAGTGAAGAGAAAAGAACAGAAATAGAAGAACTTCTAAATGAGTGGTTAAAGATAGATTCATCAGAAGATATGTTATTAATTCAATATCGCAAGATAAAAAAAGAATCACTAAATGTTGATTACACAATTCTCTTCATTGTCCTTTTGTTTATTGTACTCATTTCTGCTTTGATGATCAAATCGGGTTTTGCATATCTGGCTTCCGCTTTAAAAAGAGTTAAAGTAGCAGAATTTGGGAACACACTTCACATAAAGGGAGATGTAACTTCACCTAGAGCATCAGGTGGTGGGTCAGGTTTATCTAATTTGCATTTCAGCCAAAATAAACCACTACCAATTTCTGTTATAGATAATCCTTCAGATGATCTGGAAACCCAAGGTTTCGATTTTGTTGAAAATCTATCTGTTAAGAATTTCCTAACCCTTGTAGATGATGAAAGTGATGATAATATTGCTCTAATCCTCTCAAAATTAGATGCCACATATTCAGCCAGAATTATTGAAGAAATGCAAGATAAAGCTAGGAATATTACGGTATCCTTGTCAGTTAATAATCCAAGATCTCAAAAAGTAGTAAAAGAGTTTAGGAACAGACTTTATGAGAAGTATTCAAAATTCGAAGAAGATAGAGATTACAAAGTAAATGGCATAGAAACATTGATCTCTATAATCAATAATCTTCCTGCAAAGGAATCTGCTGATCTATTTGAGCAAATAAAAGCTGATAATGGTCAAGCTGCAGGTGAGATTAGAAAATCAATTTTCTTGTTAGATGATATATTTGAACTTTCGAATGATGTAATTAAGGCTTTAATGAAAACCCTACATCATGATCTGCTAGTAAAATTCTTAGCTCAAAATGAGAGTAGTTTCCGTGAAGTTTTTTTTAGGAATATGACTGAAAGATCTATTTCAATAATTCAAGAGGACATTGAATTAAATAGTGATTTCAGCGAATCTGAGAAAGCAGATTCTACAAATGAAATGTTAATGACAATTAGAAAGATTCTTAATTATAACTAAGAGGGCAATATGTTTACTACAATAATTGGTTTAATATGCGGATTTGGTGTAATTATATTATCAATATTTCTGAATAATTCATCAGGTTTAGTATTCATAAATATTCCAGCGCTTTTGATAACTGTAGGTGGTACAATATCGGCAAGTATGATATATTTCTCTGCTTATGCAATGAAGAATGCTTTTCATTCATTTTTTGAAGTATTTAAGTACAAGCGAAGCAATATGGTAAAAACCATTGAGAATATCATAACGATCAGCAAAGAAGCGCATTATACAGAAGTGATGGATATATTGCACTCAGATATTGTTATGGATGATCCATTCCTAAAAAAAGGTTTAACCTTAGTAGCAGATGCTGTTGAACCTATTGAGATCAAGAGAATTTTAGTACGTTATAGTAATTCTATAACTGCACAGAAGCGAATTTCAGAAAGAGTTTTTGCTGTTTCAGGTAGCTTCGCTCCCATGTTTGGAATGACCGGTACAGTAATTGGTTTGATATCCATGCTCAGTAGGATAAATGATCCTGCTGCTATACCTGCAGCAATGGGACTTGCCCTAATTACAACCTTATATGGATTAATATTATCTGCTTTATTCTTAATTCCTATCTCAGGGCAGATAAGAGATATCAATCATCAAGAATCAAGAGTACGTCAGATAATAATTGAGGGCGTGCTATCCATACAGAAGAACGAAAACTCTCAAATATTGAATGAAAGATTAAATGGCTTTATTATAGATTGGAAAATCAAGAAAGAGTTATCTAAATAACAGAGGTTGGATTATGAAAAAAAAAGATCTGTATCAATCAGTTGATGAAGAATTGATATTTGATGATCTTGGTGAAACAGATGAGAGCAGAAAAGTAGGTGCTTCTGGTAATCTCTCTTTTGATGTAATGCTGCCATATGCAGATCTTATGTCGCTACTATTGGTTTTCTTTGTTTTCTTCTTTATTATAAGTGATTTTAAGAAAGGGCAAGCAATTGCAGAAAAAAATGAACTTATTGTTCAGAAAGCAAGACTAGATTCGCTTTTAAAAAGAAACGAAGAGGTTATTACAATACCAAGTGAGATTTTATTCCAATCTGGAAAAGCTGAACTTGATATTAATGCCAAAGTGGGACTTGAGAAAGTAGGACATAAAATTGCTGGGATGATAAGTGACGGAGACACATGGGACATCCGAATTGAAGGTCATACAGATGACGTTCCAATAATTAGTGGGAAGTATGCTTCCAATTGGGAACTCTCAACTGCCAGGGCTGTTCGAATAGTAAAATTTTTTATGGAAAACCAGTTCTTCCCTCCAGATCAGATGCAGGCAATGGGTTATGGAGAATTTAAGCCAATTGCACCAAATGACACAATTGAAAACAGAACACTGAACCGTAGAGTTGAAATTAAGGTATCTAAAAAAGTATAAATAAGGTAAGGAAAAATGAAAAGAATTCTTTTAGCATTTATCATAGTTATTCCATATCTTCTCTTTTCACAGCAAGTATTTAACTTTTCATCTTGGAATTCTAATTATAAAATTACAGGTGAGAATGCTTTTGATTCGTTTGGAAGGTCAATATCTTCGGGAGATGTTAATGGTGATGGTGTTGATGACATCTTAATAGGGGCACCGAATTCTGATCCAATGGCAAGAAATTCTGCTGGAACTTGTTACATTATCTTTGGTGATGAACAATTAACACAGGATGCGGAAACTAATCTGGCTACAGAGAGTGCTGATGTTCAAATATATGGTGCTTTTAGCAATGATAAATTAGGTTACAATACATACATTGCAAATATCAATAACGATAATTTTGATGATATAATTATTGCTGCACCATATGCAGATGCAAATGGAAATGATGCAGCGGGTAAGGTGTATATCATTCTGGGCAGTAATAATTTATCAAGCGAATATGATCTGTTGAATAATGAGTTTGATTCTGTAATTATTGGTGAAGAATTAAATGATAATTTAGGATTGGCATTAACATCTGCAAGAATTGACGGGGATAATTATGCTGATGTTATTGTGTCAGCACCAAATGCCGATAATGCTGCAGCATTAAATTGCGGTAAAACCTATATAATATTTGGGGAAGTAACCTTACAAACTTCTTATGAATTAAATTCAGGTGATGCAGATATAACCTTTATTGGTGAAGAATATAACGATCAAGCAGGCGAAACACTGATGGTTGGAAACTTTAATGGAGACACAATTCAAGATATCATCATTGGAGCTCCAAATCATGATGCCAACGGGATATCTGATTCTGGCAAAATCTACCTTATCGAAGGATTATCAAATTTTACAAATCCCATTAATTTTTTAGAAAATTCTAGCTATGTTAGTTCCCAAATATTAGGAAACAATAATGAAAGTTTGGTAGGTAAGAGCATAGCACTGGGTGATATAGATTTTGATAACATTGATGACATAATATTCTCTGAACTTAATGGGAGTGGTCTTGTAAATGTGATTTATGGAAGTAACTCTTTACCTCCAGAAATTAATATGTCTTCTTTCACTGTAAACATTGAAATTAGCGGTCCAAATTATGATAGCACTTTTGGAGAGAAAATCTTTGCAGGACAAGTAAACTCGGATATGAATGATGATATTGTAATTGGAATTCCTGAAGCAAATACAATATCTGGTAACAGTTCTGGAATTGTGATGATAGTTTATGGATCAATTACTTTAGATCCTCAAATTAACCTGAATACAGATCCTCCTGATATAACAATTTATGCAAATTCAACAGATGATAAATTAGGTTTTGATTGTAGTTTTATAAACATTAACAATGATTCTTCACCAGATCTCGCAATTAGTGCAATTCAAGGGGAAAATAATAAAGGTATAATTTATAATCTTTATGGTGAT
>JABIME010000141.1 GCA_018654125.1 Candidatus Cloacimonadota bacterium | reverse complement strand
TGGGTGAACTGCATATTACTGCCTCACTGCAAGGATTCTATGATCGTATTTTTGATCATTTTCTAATGATCCTCAGTTTTCAAACGATCAATATATTTTTAGTAGCTTTATTCATCCTCGTCTTTTTCTATCGATTGGTGGGCAGGCACCTAATTTCCCTGGCAGCTTTTACAGGATCGATGAGTTATGATTCAAAATATCTTCCTTTTATTTTGGATCGAAAACCTAAAACAAAGAGTCCCGATGAACTGGAACGGTTGGTAACTTCTTTTAATACAATGCGGGAAAACCTTGCAAAAGACATTAAAGGGAGAGAATTAGCAGAAGAAGAATTACGCCAGAACGAACGGATTGTGTCCACATCTGCAGATATGCTGGCTCTTCTAAACAAGGATTTCATTTATCTTGCAGCGAATGATGCTTATGTAAAAGAGTTTAATAAATCTCAAGATGAAATTGTCGGACACACTGTTAGTGAAGTTTTTGGAGAAGAGTTCTTTGAAACTGTTATCAAAGATAATGCTACTCGTTGTATGAATGGGGAAGTCATCAATTTTCAGGATTGGTTTGATTTCCCGTTAAGCGGACGATGTTTTATGGATATTACATATTATCCTTATTATAATTCAGAAAATGATATTACGGGATTCGTTGTGAGTGGACGTGATATCACAGATCGCAAGAAATCAGATCAAGCCTTAACAGAAAGTGAAGAAAAATTGAATCTCATCATCAATACATCTCCCATAGGAATTTGCACTGTAGACCAGCTTGGCAACTTTATAACGACAAATCCGGTATATGAACGGATGGTGGGTCATTCCAAAGAAGAATGCCGGAGTCTTTCCTTTTTTGATGTGACACATCCAGATGATAGACCCAAGAATAAAAAACTATTTCAGTCCATGTTTTCTTTGGAAGCTACAGGTTTTTCCATGAAGAAAAGATATATCCACAAGGACGGCTCGGTAATAGATGTGGACGTTCACGCTGTTGGGATTATGGACGCTGATGGAAAAATTAGATTCGGAACCGCATTTGTAAATGACATCACTGATAATAAAATAAAAGAAAAGGAAATTGAAGATAAATCCAGAGAATTAGAAAATCAATTCGATAAAAGTGAAAAGCAACGAATTGCAACCTTATCGGTTTTAACAGATCTAAATGCTTCATCTAAGAAGTTAAGGGAAGAAATAACTGAACGTATAAATGCAGAAAACAAACTAAAAGCAATTAACCAGCAACTTACGGCTAACGAACAACAGCTAAAAGCAAATGAAGAAGAGATCAAGATAAACCTAAAAGAAAAAATTGTTCTCATACAAGAAATTTACCATAGAACAAAGAATAATATGGCTGTAATTTCATCGATGCTTTCAATGCAATCCAGACGTTCTGATAATGAATTTGTTAATACAACGTTTAAGGAAATAATAAATAAGATAAAAGCAATGTCGCTGGTTCATCAGAAACTTTATCAGTCAAAAAACCTTTCTAATATCGATTTTAAAGAATATGTTGAGGACTTGGCAAAGCTTTTAATGCAAAGTTTTGGAGCGGAATCAAGAAAAATAGATTCAAAACTAGAATTGGAGAACGTGAATATTCTTATAGATTCAGCCATTCCGTTAGGCCTTATATTGAATGAACTGGTTTCTAATATTTTCAAACATGCTTTTCCAAATAAAAAAGATGGTAAAATATTCATTCGATTGTTCAAAGATGATGACAACATAATAAATCTCCAATTAAGTGATAATGGTATAGGATTACCACATAACTTTGACATAAGAAAAGATGGTTCAATGGGACTATCTTCAGTATTTTCACTTGTAGAGCGCCAGTTGAAGGGTAGTATTTCAGCGAAATCTGAGAATGGCCTAAAATGGCACATAAAAATTAATGATAGTCTTCATCAAGAGAGAGTATAAAATGAATAAAGAATTTAAAATATTAATTGTGGAAGATGAAGTGATGATAGCTGAATGGCTAAAAATACAGCTTGAAGATGAAAAATATGATGTTTTTGATTATCTAACAACTGGGGAAGAAGCCATTGAGTTTGTACAGGAAACAAAACCCAATGTTATAATTATGGATATAAATCTAGCCGGTGAAATCGACGGTATTGAAGCTGTTGAAAAAATAACAGAGAAATTTAATATTCCCACTATATTTATGTCGGGATATGAGGAACCGGAAATAGTTGAGCGAGCCAAGATGTTAAAGCCACTTGCATATCTCGTAAAGCCGGTTGGTATCTGGGATTTAAAACCGATATTTGAATCTATTTATTAACAAAAACTATTAAGATTTCCCAAAATAAAAGGAGCAGATCACTCTGCTCCTTTTACTAATATAAATTATTATCTATTAATTAGCCTTCAATAACTTCTACGTTTGCACGAGGAATAGTAACTTTTTCACCGTTTTCCAGTTCAGCTTCTAATATACGAACCATAGTTTCGCTTTCTACTTTAGTAAGTTTTTCTGGTAAACCTGTAACTTTTCCTATTAAGCCAAAATTAGGCTGACGTATTACACGGATAGTTGTGCCAATTTCCAATGTAGCCATCTTAGCCTCTTCTGCTTTGAGCTCATCTTCCTTAAACTCGATAGGAATTATGATCTCAGGGCGCATAACACCCGCTCTAATCTGTGTGATTCCATGAATTGATGCTTTATGCCCCTCAAAACTTTTAAGCAGCTCAAAGCAACTTTTCGCCATTTTAATAATACCAAAACCTTCGGTGATCACAATTGAAAGCCCGATCTCTTCATGACCTGTAATAGCTACGCCAATATTGTAACCCAAAAGTTTTTTAAGATCTTTATCATCGATACCACCAGAGATAATACCAGCAACACCAACTTGTTGTGCTTTTTTAATTGCATCATAGCTCACAAGTGCACCACACACAATTATCTTATCTTTGCAAGAATCATCAATTTTGGAAGGGTCAATAATTTCTTCATTTGTAGAAGCAAGCACTTTAATTTCACCGGAACGTTCTCCGCTAAGCCCAAAAATACCTTGAATATAAGCAGATTTATTTTCAATTATTACACCTTCTTCTTCTACAACTTCTACAACCACGCCATCAATAAATGCTTTAACTTGAATAGGAATACGCGGTTCACGAAGTAGCATCTGCCCTGTAATTTTTGAGATGTTTTCTACTTCACCGTCAAGTGGAGCTTTTACAGAAGTTTTAAAGAAACCAAAAAGACCATTAGTTTCTGCCATGATCTGACCTTTCTTAATCTCATCGCCTGGTTTTACTTTAAGATATTGTTCCACAAGATTTGGTGTTACACCAAGCTTATTAGCTAAATTAAATGGAACAACTTTTCCCGGAAGAAGAGTTTCTGCAACTACATCTTCTGCTTTTACTTTATCGCCTTTTTTTGCTAGAACTTTTCCTTTAAGAGGAAGAATTCTATCTTTTCTTAGAACTATACTTTTTGTTACTGTTAATCCTGGGGAATATGCTTGAGCCATTCTAACCTCCTATTGTTTTGTTTCTGGGTATACATCAAATTCTTTCATCCACTTCTTAAGAAGCGGAACACGTTCTGATGCTTCCACTGGTAATACAAATGGTTGTCTTCCACGTGTATCCAGAACTATTCCTACAACACCACCATGCAGTTCACAAGATTTCTCCTGATTTTTTCCTGCACCAATATCTAATCCTTTACCCGGTTTCATTGTAGCTTTTGCAACTTCACCAACACTGCAAGGTATAAGCCTAACTTCGCCAAATGGAATTTCTTCTTCAAAAATTTCTCCATTAGGAAGCTCAAGCTTTGCACTGAGAGCAATTTTTCCCGGTTTCACTGCACCAACCGGAGCTACGCAGCTTCCAAGATAAATAAGACAGTCTTTTTCAAATACTTCTGTTGCAGCTTTTTCGCTGATCTCTGCCAACACACCAAGCTGAGGCATCATAAATATGCTATCTACAGCAAGTCTTGTTATGCCTTCAGGTAGGAATGCATCGATCATCATCATCACCGATTGATTTCTGCGTGGAGCGTGTGACATTACACCACCGGAACCAACCAGAAGATCAAGTGTCATCATATTTACAATGCTTTCACCGGACACTGTCTGCGCAAAGGCATCTGCGATCTCACGTTTTTTCTGCCCACCCTTTAGCCCAACAGCAAATTCTTTATGTTGTATAAAAGCATATTTTAGAGCTTCTTTAGCTATTGCTTGTTCCAAAATAAGTTCTTCTAATTTCTGTGGAATAGTAGTTGGACGGATCATTTTATTTTTAATCATATTAAGAAGTTCAGATTCATCAATATCAAATGGAACCCAGCGCAGAATGTTTTTTAAGCCGGCTGTTGCCAGAACATTAGAAATACTGTAACTCATTCCAAGGTTTGCACTCACAGTTCTATTAAATACCTTATCTTCAGAGAAGACAGAGAAAACGTCAGTTGTTGCGCCACCAATATCAACTCCAAGAACTTCGATATCATTAATTTTAGCAATTGTCTGCATGATATTTCCAACAGCAGCAGGCGTTGGCATAATTGGAATATTAGTTAGTTTGCCATTTATCGGACCTTTTGTCCAACTCATTAGTTTATTGTATCCAGGAGCTTGAGCCATAACATGTTCCATGAATAGGTCATGAATTTTATCTCTGGCTGGTCCTAAATTTTCTCTTTCTAGGGTTGGACGAAGATTTTCGGTAAGAATAAGGTCAGTTTTGTTTTCGAGAGTTTCTTTTATGATATCTTGAGCGGCAGTATTACCTGCATAAATTACCGGAAGTTTATAACTTGAACCAAGACGTGGTTTTGGGTCGGCCGCACCAACAAGTTCTGCTAACTCTGCTACGTGTTTTGTGGTTCCGCCATCAACACCACCAGCCAT
>JABIME010000140.1 GCA_018654125.1 Candidatus Cloacimonadota bacterium | reverse complement strand
TTTGAATAAATAATGAGATGTCTCTTCATCAAAAGCAACCTGATCTTTACCAAAACTATTTAAAATAACTGTTTTAACAAGTGTGTCGATGATCTCACTATTTGTATTTCCAAGATGTTTTGCACAATCTTTTGGGATCTCATCTCTATCCATTATTTTAAGTCTGATCGCATCTTCAATATCTTGTCCGATATAGGCAATAGTGTCGGAAATTCTAACCACACAACCTTCTAAAGTTGATGGCATCCAGTTTGTTTTTTTGCCACCTTTTTTTCTTACTTCTATATAATTTTGAATATCTACTTCTGTTTTATCTCGTTGCGGTTGTAAAACTTGGTTATGTACTTCTCCATCGTGGGAAATTATACCATCTCGAACTTGAAATGTAAGATTAAGTCCTCTTCCACCTCGTGAGATGTAATCTACTACATTTAAGCTTTGAATATTATGATGAAAAGCACCAATTCCAGCTTTCTTGCAGATTTTAGATAACGCAACTTCTCCATCATGACCAAAAGGTGTATGCCCCAGATCATGACCCAAAGCAATGGATTCTACTAGTTCCAAATTTAAACCCAACATATTTGCTATTGTTCTGGAAATCTGTGATACATAAGTTGTATGCAAGCTTCTGTTGGAAGTTTCTTCATCAAACATGTTGGTAAAAGAGAAAACTTGTGTTTTTCCTTGGTATCTTCGATACGCACCACTGTGTAGAATTCGATCTCTATCTATTGCGAACTCAGTTCTAATAAAGCAATTGTCATCCGGTTTTAGCCTGAAAGAATCCTTATTTTTGCAGGCAAATTCGCTATAATGCTCACTTGAGCGAACTACGAATTCTTTGAAGAGCTTTATAAATCTTTCTCTATCCATTATCTACTCCGGTATTTCATGAAATACGGTTCAAATCCTTCTTCCCTTTTCTTCTTTTCAAAATATGTTTCAATATGTCCGTCTTCCGCTTCTCTTGTAAACCCTTTTTTGTATTCAGACACAAAATCATCTCTTTCCATAAAATGTTCAACTATCCAAAAAGCATAATCTTCATGATCTGTAGCAATATCTACAATTCCATTTTTAGATAACAATTTATGCATAATATCAATAAAACTATGTTGAATTATCCTGCGGTGGAAATGTCTCTTCTTTGGCCATGGATCTGGATGTTGTAAATGTATTTTTTCTATAGAATTAGGTGGAATAAACTTAATGTTTTCTTCATCTAAGTATATTTTTGCAATTCTAACATTCTTAAGATCTTCTTTGAAGAGCTTACGAAATAGTGTTTTAACTCGTTTTTCTTTAAGGTCTATACCTATATAATTTATATGGGGATTTTGCTGAGCTGTTCTTAATAAGAATTCACCTCTTCCGCTTCCAATCTCTATATGAACCGGCTGATCATTCCCAAATATTTCATTGAAATCCAGCACTTTATTTTCTTCGACCTTAAGCTCGAAGAAATTCCTACTTTTTTCTAGTATTTCTTTATCTGTTAACATATTGGCGCTAAAAAAGTTGATGTGGTTTTTGTGTCAATGAAACTTGGGGATAAATACATAGATAATTATTTTCTGAATTTACTTCAAATTATTAAATTGACACATTAAACTTGATTAACTTATTTAAGCACAATTCTTAAGGAGACCCACAATGAAAGTTAAATATTTAATTAGTATAGTATTATTGATATTTGTCACAAACATATTTGGTAATTTAAATTCAGAAGGTGAAAAGATCTCAATTTATATAGATTATGAATATGGGGATTTGAATTTCATAAAAGAAAAAATTACCTGTGTAAATTATGTTAGATATAAAAATGAGGCTGATGTATTTATTCTATTTACTAAACAATCTACCGGAAGCAACGGGAAGAAGATAACAATAGATTTTACCGGAATGAAGAGATTCATGGGAATTGATGAAACTCTAAGCTACGACTTAGATCCGGGCGCTACAGCAGAAGTTGAGAGAGCTAAGAGTTCTCATACAATAGAGTTAGGTTTAATTCGCTACCTTTCTAGAACTGATATAGCTGATAGATTAGAGGTAGTTTTACCAGTAGAAAAGGTAACAGATAATACTATAGACAAATGGAATAATTGGGTATTCAGGATTAGTTTAAGTGGCTTTCTAAGTGGTGAAGAAACCTCAAACTCACAAAATTTTTGGGGAAACATAAGATCAACAAGAATTACTGATAAGATGAAAGTTCAATTTAGGGTAAGTGGCAGTATAAATAGAGATAAGTTTGAATGGGGTGATGAGGTTTACAAAAGTTCTTCTGAAAGTAAAAGTTTTAATGCACATCTTGTAAAATCGTGGACTGACCACTTATCATATGGATTATGGACATATATATATTCTTCAAGTTTTAGCAATGTAGATCTTAGTTATGGGCTATATCCTGGTATTGAATACAATATCTATCCATACTCAGAAGCGAACAGAAAACAATTTCGCTTTCAATACCAATTGAATCCTAATCATGTTGATTATTTAGAAGAAACTATCTATGAGAAAAATTCCGAAAACCTGCTTAAACATTCATTTACATCAGAATTGGAATTTATTCAGACTTGGGGATCAATTGAATTCTCATTAACAGCTTC
>JABIME010000139.1 GCA_018654125.1 Candidatus Cloacimonadota bacterium | reverse complement strand
CGCATTTTCAATTATATTTCTATCGTTCAGCTTCATTTTTCTAGATAGCATTTTAGGCTTACTTCACGTTCCACAAGAGATCTTTGAGGTTTCTAAACAATTTATTTCCTACATTCTGGTAGGAGTTTTATTCATGTTCATTTTCCTAACTTACCAGAGTTTTGCGCATGGTTTGGGTGACACGATTTCCCCAATGAAAATCCAGATAATTTCTGTTAGCTTAAATGTTATCCTTGATCCAATATTTATTTTTGGAATCGGATTTATGCCGAGGATGGAAACCGTTGGTGCAGCACAAGCTACGTTAATCTCAAGGATCGTGGCAGCAATATTAGCAGTATATTTCTTAAAAAAGAAAACAAAGCATATAATTCCAAATTTAAATGAATTGAAACCTGATAAAGAACTTCTTAAAAAGATTTTCAATATCAGTTTTCCAGCTTCTATTGCGCACTCTGTAACGAGTTTTGGGTTTATAATTCTGCAAGGTTTTGTAAATACATACGGAACTTTAGTGATTAGTGTGTTCTCTATAGGAAATAGAATGATGGGACTTTTCATGATGCCTGCTATGGGAATCAGTAATGCATTGGCAACTATCGTTGGGCAGAATCTGGGTGCAAAGAAAATATCTAGAGCTGTAAAAAGTGTAAGAGTAGGAATGATTCTGGTTCTTCTGATAATGCTAGTTGGTTGTTCACTACTCTACTTCTTTGGCTCAACCTTAACACGATTTTTTATTGATGATCCTGCCATTGCAGGTGTTGGCGAGAGAATGTTTAAAGTTGTCTCTTTTGCAGCACTCATCTTTAGTGTGATGTTTGTATTTATGGGAGTTTTTAACGGTTCTGGACATACAAAACCCGCCATGTTGTTGAATATCTCACGCCTATGGTTTTTCCGGATTCCTTTAGTGTTCGTACTCTCCGGAAAGATCCTTGAATATGCCTTCATACGAGACAGCTTCCTAAACGAAATACTTACAAAACTCTCAATTCCACTCTCAGAACATTCTTATGATGCCTTATGGTGGTCTATGCTCATTAGTAATATACTCACAACTATAATGGCTATAATAATTTATAGAAAAGGAAAATGGAAAGCAGGAAGTATCTAATATGGAAAAGAAAAATTCAAAGTTAATGTTGGAAGATAAAGATAACAAAATCCTTGAAGTGTATTTTGAGATTCAATCATTGAAGAATCTTTTCAGGCAAGGTTGGCTTAGAAATGGAGTTGAAAAGAAATTCTGTGAAAGCGTTGCTGATCATAGTTTTTCCACTGCAATGTTAGCATGGTTACTAGCTGATGAATATTTTCCTGATCTTGATATATCAAAAGTAATTAAATATTCTCTCATCCACGAAATAGGGGAGATCTATGCTGGAGATATTACACCTGATGACAACGTAACAGAAAAAGAGAAATATGAACTTGAATTTGCATCGGTAAAAAGTGTTTTCAGTAAACTAACAAATGGTAATAAATTTATTAAACTTTGGGAAGAGTTTGAGAATGCAGAAAATAAAGAAGCAAAATTTATCAAACAGATAGATCGGCTTGAAATGGCATTTCAAGCATATTTTTATGAGAATAAATTGGATTTAAATTTGCAAGATTTTAAGGATAGTACAAAGAAAGTCTTAACTGAAGGTATTCTTAACGAATTGTTGAAGAGTTTAGAATAATGTGTAATAATTAACTGTCATGCTGAGCGGAGACGAAGCATATACATAACTGTTTTTTCTCCTTCGACTTAGCACAGGAAGCCAAAAACATACACTAATTAAAGATCAGCTTTTATCTCTTCCAAAACAATTTTAGCTTCTGGAATATTTTCTACCAAACTATTTAACTTATCACAGCTATATTCTGGACAATGAGCACAATTTTCATAACCTTTTTCTAAACAGCATTTTCTTACTTTACAAACATTACAATGATTAAACTTGATTCCACCTATTAAACATCCGGTACAGTTTATGTCTTCCGGTTTTATATCTGCACCATAAATAGTTGACCAAAATTCAGCAGTTTTTTCTCTGAGTGCATCATCATTCTTTATTGTTGCTTTATAGGCAAAACATCCACTACAAACTAATCCGCAAGCAGCTACTATTTTTTTCATTTCATCTCCTTATTCTTCCCATAAAATTTCAATGATCTCTTTAGTGCTTTTGCTATCTAAATTGCTGTATGCTCCTCTATACTCCTCAGGAAGAAGTTCTGCTAGCCGGTACATTAGCTGATCTGTAAAATATTTGCGTTTCTCTTGATCTGCTTTTCCTTCCGGATGAAGAATTATTGGTGTTCCAACTTTAAAAGTGAATTTTGTTCTTTTAAGAGATCTTAAATTACTAATAATATCTACTCCACCAAAATGAGCGATTGGTATTATTGGTATTTTTGAACGCAGTGCTATGCTGATCACACCGGGCTTTCCAATGCGAAGAATTCCATCCTTACTGCGCGTTCCTTCGGGGGCAATTATAAGGAAGTAACCATTTTTTAACACTTTTCTTGATTGACGGAATGTTTCAATTGTTTGACCATCACGATCTACAGAGATTGCTTCCCAAGAATTTGCTAACCATGTTATAAATGCACCTTTCCAAGTCTCTTTTTTTACTATTCCAACAACTTTTCTGGGCAACAAGTGCGTAAATATCATTGGAACTTCTAAGAAATTTATATGATTAATTGCAACTATGTAAGGTCCTTTAAGGGGAATTTTCTCTAGTTCTGTAGAATCTACTTTGCAGATAGTTCGCAGGATTATATGAATGATTTTTGCGGCAAATCTACCGGATAAATTCAATCCATTTCTCACTTAATAATTTTCAAAGCATTAGGAATACAACTAATTTCCAATAATTTTCCTTTTTCACAAATTGTTTCACCATCAGTATGAACTGCCATTTCACCTTTTAATGCTTTAAGCGTGATAGATGAGATGAGAGCTGTTTTTGTGTTATCAAGATTATCTTGAGTTCCTTTTGTATAGTGAAACATTGTTTGCAATAGTTTCCGTCTAGTTCCTTGCTGTGTCATACACAAATTCAACAGACCATCGTCATTCTTCCCATCTGGAGCCATAAAGAAAGCACCACCCATTCTGCGACCATTCATTATAGAAACAAGAGCAGGGTTATAAACACCTTTTTCTCCATTGATCTCCATTTCAACTTCCGGAGCAGAAGGATATGTTATTAGGGTTTTAAGGGCAGCGACTATATATCCTGCAGCACCGTGAATATGTTTCAATTTAGCAGCTTCTAAACCAACAATTGTATCGAAACCAACACCAATACCATTTCCAAAATATCTACCATCAGGATAATTCCCACCTTTTATCAAACCAACATCCATTGGTTTTATCTCACCATCCATAAGCGCGTTCAGGCAATCTTCAAGAGTGGCAGGAACACCGGCACCAAATGCGAAATCATTGCCACTTCCAATTGTAAGAACTCCAAATATTGGATTAAATTCTGGTAGTTTGTCTTTAGTCATCATTAATCCATTAATTACTTCATTTATTGTGCCATCTCCACCAGCAGCGATAATTGCTGTATCAGGTTTCTCACATAGATCTTTTGTGAGAGTAGTTGCGTGTCCTATTTTTTTTGTTGTATGTATATCGTATTTTAGGTTGTTAGCTTCTAAAAAATGTTTTATAATTGGAAGCTTTTTTAATGCACTTCCCTTTCCGGCAGTTGGATTAAAGATAACAGAGAAATGCTTAATTTCAATAATTCCCATTATTACTCCTTTTCAAATAATTCGATAATTGTTTTAGTGGAACCAGGTAGACCAT
>JABIME010000138.1 GCA_018654125.1 Candidatus Cloacimonadota bacterium | reverse complement strand
TTTAGGGCTTTATCAACTAATCTATTGTGATTATATTCCTCAACATGCCGCAGTTAATGAAACTGTTGCAATAGCAAAAAAAATGTATGGAGAGAAAATCGCAAAATTTATTAATGCGATTTTAAGGAAGTATCTTCGCGAAGATAAAATTGAATATCCTGACGAAGTGTTAGACAGGATCTCATTGCAACATTCATTTCCCAAAAATATTTTAGAGAAATGGATAGAATATTGGGGAGTAGAAAATACTGAGAAATTGTGTATTTACTATAACCAACCTCCTAATTTGCATATCCGCATAAATACATGTGCAACAAATAAAAAGAGGTTAATGGAATATTTGTTAAGGCGAGAAATAATCGTTATTGAAAGTGAAGCCTCGGATAATATTTTAATAACCGATCAAGCGCGAGATGTTTTAAATGAAGTATCTTTCTCGGAAGGTTATTTTTCAATTCAAGATGTATCGGCTGCCCTTGTTGTTGAATTATTAAACCCCGAGCAAAATGAAACGATTTTAGATCTTTTTGCGGCACCTGGCGGAAAAGCCACTTATATTGCAGAATTAATGCGGAATACCGGTGAGTTGACAGCAATTGATAAATTCCCAAATAAGGTAAAAAAGCTTAAAAGAGCAGTTGAAAGATTACAAATAACTAATATGAAACTTCATGCTAATGATGCTTTTAAATTTGGTCCTATAGCTCCGGCATATGATAAAGTTCTATTGGATGTTCCCTGCTCTGGTTGGGGAGTTTTCCAAAAAAAAGCAGAACTTAGATGGCAGAAGAATCAGGAAATGAAAGAGCTAATTAAACTTCAAAAGAAGGCTCTTGAGCACGGAGCTAAATTCTTGCGTCCGGGTGGTGTAATGGTATATAGCACATGCACTTTGAATAAAGAAGAGAATGAGGCTCAAATCAAGATATTTCTTAGTAGGAACCTTGATTTTACACTTGAATCTGCAGAACAATTTATTCAAAAAGAATATACAGAAAATGGTTATTTAAAAACTTTACCATTCAAACATAATTCTGATGGTGCATTTGCAGCAAGAATTAGGAAAAATATTTAGGAGTAGTAATAATGATAAAGATGAAATCAATTGCAATTGTATTAGGGATTTTAATGGGTCTATTCCTAATCGCATTCTTTGGAACTGACGTGATAATGAAAATAATTGTAGGGCATGGAAATGAGGTGCAAGTACCACTGCTTATCGGTGAGGATTATGAAGTGGCTCGTAAAAATTGTAGGAACATGAAATTATATATTGAGCAAAATGAGTTGGTTCATGACGAGAACATCGAAAAAGGTAGGATAATATCACAAAAACCAAATCCGGGTATTATGACCAAAAAATACAGAACGATAAGCGTAGTACTTAGTAATGGACCTGAAATGGTAAGAATTCCATACCTTGACAATCTAAGTATTGTTCAGGCAAAATTAAAATTGGAAAATGCGGGACTCTTTATAGGCGAAAAAGTGTTCAGATATTCCGATGAAGTCGCAAAAGGAAAAGTGATCTATTCTCAACCATTAGCTGATGAATTGATACCGAAGAAAAGTGAAGTTGAAGTTATTGTAAGTTTAGGAAAGTATACAACTTCTTCAGGTGATGATAATAAGTGGAAAGATCTTCTGGGAGATTAAGCGCAAAGTTATATTTAAAAGTGCATCAACACAATACTCTAGAAGCTAATTCTATCTAAGAAAAACAACAAAAAATCAAATAAAATTCAATATATTTATTCAGGCATTATTTGTCTTATCTATAACATGCTGCGATATAGGCAGATACGAGCCTAGAAAATGTACCACTAAAACACATGATAATTAAGCTAACTTTATACAAATAAAATAGTTGACACATATTGCAGTCATGACGTTATAGTCCTATGAAAAGAATGAATAAAAAGAATAGAAAATTACAAAAAAAAGAAGAGGTTTTATATGACTGACGCGAAATATACCGCAGGGAATATCAAGGTCTTAAAGGGTCTTGAGGCCGTTCGAAAACGTCCGGCTATGTATATTGGTGGAACCACTGAAAGAGGTTTGCACCACTTGGTTTATGAAGTAGTTGATAATAGTATTGACGAGGCCCTTGCCGGCTATTGTGATAAGATAGAAATAACAATTCATGAGAATGGTTGGGTTTCTGTTATAGATAACGGACGAGGAATACCTGTAGAAATGCACAAGACAGAGAAAATACCCGCTGTGCAGGTTGTTATGACCGTTTTGCACGCCGGTGGAAAATTTGATGATAAATCTTATAAAGTTTCCGGTGGATTGCATGGTGTTGGAGTTTCTGTTGTTAACGCCGTATCAGATCATTTGGATGTGGAGATATACAAAGATGGCAAGACCTATAAACAATCTTACGCAAGAGGAATTCCACAAACAGGTGTTGATGTTATTGGTAAAACTGATAAGACAGGTACAAAAGTAAGTTTTGTACCCGATAGTACGATATTTGAAACAACAGAATTTAATTTTGACTACTTATCAACTAGATTAAGAGAG
>JABIME010000137.1 GCA_018654125.1 Candidatus Cloacimonadota bacterium | reverse complement strand
TGCTTTAAAAAATCTTTATGGGTTTTCCATATGAGTGTTGGTTCCTGCAATAATTGTGATATTGAAATATTGGATTGCTTAACACCAAAATTTGATATTGAAAGATTTGGGATGAAATTAGTGGGAAGTATACGTCATGCAGATGTTTTATTAGTAACCGGAATAGTTACCAGAAAGTTGCTTCCACGCATTAAAGAAGTTTATGACCAAGCTCCTAAACCAATTGTTGTAATAGCTATTGGAACTTGCGCCTGTACAGGCGGAATGTTTAAAGATTGTTATACTTTTAAAGGACCACTCGATCAAGTTATTCCAGTTAATGCTTATGTCCCGGGTTGCCCTCCGAAACCAGAAGCAATGCTTGCTGGTGTTGTGAAATTATTAAATAAATAAGGATAGATTTGTATGGATATTGAAAAGTACATAGAAGATATCAAAGTAAAATTTCCAAAGATCATCGATGCTGAAGTTGTGAATACAAAAAGATTGATGATCTACATTCCAAAAACCAGTTTATTGGAAGTTGCAAAATATATCTTCAAGGATCTAGGTTACAGATACATCATCGTAACTGCGATGGATTCCAAAGAAGGATTTGAAATAATTTATCATTTCTCTGATGATAGCACTGGCTGGATAGTAAATCTTAACGTAATGTTAGATAGAGACAATCCTGAAATTGAATCTTTAACGCCTGTTGTTTATGGTGCAGAATGGATTGAAAGAGAGATTATGGATCTATTGGGAATTACATTTCTTAATCATCCAAAACCGGAAAGATTCCTTTTTGCAGAAGATTGGCCGGAAGGAAAATATCCTCTCAGAAGAGATTATGTAGAGGAGGAAAAATAGATGGGTAAGAAAACTTTAGTCCCAATTGGCCCTTATCATCCACTGTTAGAAGAACCCGAATTTTTCAAACTCTATTGTGATGGAGAGATCGTAAAAGAAGTAATCTGGGAAACAGGCTACAACCATCGGGGAATTGAGAAATTATGCCAGTCAAAAACATTCGAACAGGTTTTCTATGTAGTTGAACGAATTTGCGGTATCTGTTCCACTTCTCATCCATTTGCCTATGCAAATGCTGTGGAGAGCATACCGGGAGTTGAAATTCCTGAAAGAGCAAAATATATAAGATCTATCGTGGGGGAATTAGAACGAATTCATAGTCATCTTTTATGGGTAGGACTTGCCGGACATTTCCTCGGTTATAATACTGTTTTTATGTGGGCTTGGAAGTATCGTGAACCAGTTCTGGATATGTTTGAGATCATTACTGGAAACAGGAACAATTATGCAATGTTCACAATTGGTGGAGTAAGAAGAGATATAAGTCCTGAACAAGCAACTCAACTACTTAATGTTTTGGACGATGTTAAAATTAAAACTGATCTATTGGTTGGTGCTGTTATGGATGATCCTGTTATTCATGCTCGCCTTAAAGGTGTGGGTATTCTTACTGCAGAAGACATTCACGATTTTGGAGCTGTGGGTCCAACTGCTAGGGCTTCCGGTGTTGATATTGATGTTCGAAGGGATGACCCATATGCAGCTTACGATATGATTGATTGGAAAGTAATAACTGCAGTTGGGGGAGATGTCTTTGCTAAAGCTGAAGTCCGTCTTCTAGAAATGTACGAATCTATAACCATAATAAAACAATGTTTGGAAGCTCTTAAAAAAACAGAAGCTGGAGATATAAAAGTAAAGGTGAAAGAAATTCCTCCAGGAATTGGAATTGGACATGCAGAAGCTCCTCGCGGCGAGGTCTTCCATTTTGTGAAATCAGATGGAGGAAACTCTCCTGTAAGACATAAAATTCGAGCACCGAGTTATACATGCATTCCAACTTTCCGTAAATCTTGTGTGGGAGGAACAATTTCTGATGCTGCTATTGCAACAGCTGCTGTAGATCCTTGCTATTGCTGCACCGAAAGAATGTCACACGTTTATAATTATAATACTGGAAAACATATAATGAGTGCAGCGGAATTGATAAAACTTTCCCAAGAAAAAACAAAAATTCTAAAAGCTAAATTAAAGGTATAAAATTATGATTAATTTGCAATATCTTATATTTTTACCAATTGGAATAGGAATTGTTCTTTTTATTATTCCGGAATCATTAAAGCGAATAAAGGGCTTGTTTAATTTAATTATTTCAAGTGTAACTCTTTATTTCTCTTTTATAATATTCAAAATGAATTCCGGTCTAATAAATATGGAATGCTTCAAATTCCCAAGTATTTCTAAATATCTAATTTTTAATGTTGATCCATTAAGCAAATTAATAGCATTGTTTATAGGGATTTTCGGTTTTCTTTTTGCACTTTACTCTTTAGCTTATATCACAAAAGAAAAAGCTATAAAAGGTTATTATTCCTATTATCTTATCACTTTAGGTTCAGCGTTTGGTGCGATCTTTGCTGACAATATGATAATTTTTATTTTCTTCTGGGGTATATTGGGTCTTACACTTTATAAGCTAATAAAGGGTTATGATGATGAAAGCACTTCTGCGGCAAAGAAGACGTTTATCCTTATCGGTGCATCCGACTCAATTCTAATTTTAGGGATTGGAATTTTGTGGAAACTCACAGGATCTTTCAATATGTCTGAGATTAATATTGCAACTACAGGATCATTGGGAATAATAGCATTCTTAAGTTTATTAGTAGGAAGTTTTACCAAAGCTGGAGCAATGCCGTTTCATAGTTGGGTACCGGATTATGTAAAGAAAGCACCTGCATCTTCTTCTGCATTCTTGCCTGCATCGTTAGATAAATTATTGGGAATTTACTTCTTCGTAAGAATTTGTAGAGATATTTTTCAACTTACAGATTGG
>JABIME010000002.1 GCA_018654125.1 Candidatus Cloacimonadota bacterium | reverse complement strand
CCTGCTTCACCCTGAATCGGCTCAACAATAAATGCTGCAACATTCTTGCCTTGCTCTTGTAAAATATCTTCCAATGCTTGTGTGTTATTATAGGGAATTTTCTCTACACCTGGTGTGAATGGACCAAATCCTTTTCGGCAATCTGGGTCTGTAGAGGCAGAAACAATTGTAATTGTTCTTCCATGAAAGTTACCTTCTGCAAAAATTATAATAGCGTTATCTTCTTCTATACCTTTTTTCTCATATCCCCATTTACGTGAAAGTTTTATGGCAGTTTCTACCGCTTCTGCACCTGTATTCATTGGTAGGACCATTTCATAACCAAAGAACTCGGTAATAAATTTTTCATATTCTCCCAATTTGTTATTGAAAAAAGCACGAGAAGTGAGTGTAAGAATATTGGCTTGATCTGTTAGTGCATTTATAATCTTTGGATGGCAATGTCCTTGATTTACAGCTGAATATGCAGAAAGAAAATCGTAATATTCATTTCCTTCCGGATCCCAAACTTTTGCGCCTTCCCCTTTTGCTAAGACAACCGGAAGTGGATGATAATTGTGCGCACCGTATGTCTCTTCTAAATTCATAGCTTCTTTACTGCTGATGTTACCAAATACCAATTTTTCTGACATAATATTCTCCTAAATGTATAATTATTTTTGATTTCTTTTTCTTAAATGAAGGTTAAATGTCAATTATTTTTCTTCACAATGATTTGCTTGACACCCTATGGCATGAATTTTGGATTACAAAAATGGAAGAAGCAGGATTATGAAAGCGGATTGGAAGAATACAGCAGTAGTAGTTCCCATATATAATTCAGAAAAGTATCTACAGGAATTATTCAATAGGATCATGGAATATTTTCCATTGAGTAGTGTATTTGCAATTGATGATGCTTCGGTAGATAATTCTGCTGACATTTGCAAAAAAAACGATGTAAGTTTAGTTAAACTGCAAACAAATGTCGGCAAGGGGAATGCCTTGCAAATCGGATTTAAAGCTGCTGCAGAACAGGGCTATAAATTTGCATTTTCTATAGACAGCGATCTACAGCACAAGCCTGAGGATTTTCCAAACTTCATAAACAAACAGAATGAACTTGATGCAGAACTAATAATTGGAAAGAGGGATTTCTCGCATAAAAAAATGCCAATTCATAGAATTTGGAGTAATACACTTACAAGTTGGGTTGTAACTCGCGCATCAAAACAGAAAATACTTGATTCACAATGTGGATTTAGATTGTATAATTTGCCAATTTTAGAAGGTATGGAATTCCAAACTAAACGCTACCAGTTTGAAACTGAGATAATTTTAAAAATTGCAAAGAAGAACGGACAAGTTGGTTTTACTCCCATCGATACTATTTATGATGGGCAAGAAAGTTATATTTCAGGTATGCGTGATATAAAGAATTTCATTAAGATCGTGCTTTATGAAATGAAAAAATAATGGAGAAATAATGAAGATATTGGTTACGAACGATGATGGCTATGATGCACCGGGAATTACGGTATTAGCTGAAGAATTAAAAAAAAATGGACATGATATTATTATTGCAGCACCCCTAAAACAACAAAGTGCAAAATCGCATTCTATTTCACTTTTTAAACCAATGAAAATAATTGAGAAAGCTGATAATCTTTATGCGATTTCCGGTACACCTGCCGATTGCATGATATTGGCATCACAGCTTATTGTTGATGACTCGATAGATCTTGTGATCTCAGGTATAAATGCAGGGCAAAATATGGGTGAAGATGTGTTGTATTCTGGAACTGTAGCTGCTGCAATTGAAGCAATGTTCTTAGGTTATAAATCTATAGCAATCTCATTAGCTGCATATAAAAAACAAAAGTTTATAACTGCAGCAAAATATTTATGTAAAATGCTGGAAAATGGTATTCATAAGGAAATTGCAAAGAATGAAGTGCTAAATATCAATGTTCCAAATTTAGATTATGAAGAGATAAAAGGAACAAAAGTTACTTGTATCGGGCACAGAATATATTACAATTTTGTTCGTGAAGATAAAGATGATAATGGTGATACTGTCTATTTTATTGGTGGCGATGAACCACATTGGAGCCAGATAGAAGATTCTGATGCAAATGCTGTTAAAAATGGGTATATTTCAATAACACCTATTGCACCGGATTTTACTAAGAAAGATTCTTTTGGACAGATCAGAAACTGGATTGGGAAACAATGAAACATAGAACGTCTCGCGAAAAATTAATCAAATATCAGCTTCTTGCCAGAGGAATAACTGATGAAAATATTCTGAAAGCATTTTTTAAGGTTCCTAGGCACAAATTTGTTCCAACCGAGATAGAACATTTATCTTACAACGATTCAGCACTCAGTATTGGCGCTGGCCAAACCATTTCTCAACCATATATTGTAGCATTGATGATGCAAATACTAGAACTGAAAGAGAGTGATAAAGT
>JABIME010000136.1 GCA_018654125.1 Candidatus Cloacimonadota bacterium | reverse complement strand
TTCTCTTCATTTAGCTGAGTAGATTTATGCTTTGAAGCATCAATCCCATTTGAAGCTAGAATACTTTTTGAGTTTTCTGAAATACTTTTCCCTACTTTCATAAATCCAGCTGAAGCAGCTCTAAAATTAAGATTATCTTCACTTATAATTTTCTTAGCTAAAAATTCTGCTATCGGGCTTCTGCATGTATTACCCGTACACACAAATAATATCTGTGGCAATTCATAACTTATCTCAATTTCAGAAAATGGAATACTTCCTTCACGAATTAACTTCAGTTTGCTATTTGAGAATTCAATTATGGTAGAAGATAGGTTGTCATTTTGTTGAATTTTTTCAGGCAGAATTGCATAATCAAACCATCTTTCAAATCTTGATATTATCTCATCCAAATTCTGAATTGGATCTTCACCAGATTCATTTACACTTGTGCTTATTATTGGCTGATCTATTTTAACAATGAACTCTCTTAGTAATTTATCTGTTGGTATCCTGAAGGCAACTTTTCCATTTTCTGAAATGTGCTCTAATCTAGTATCAGGAACTTCCAATATAGCAGACAACTCACCAGGCCAATATTGTTTAAGTATATGATGAATTTGGGGTGTAACTCTAACATTAAATCTAATTAACCAATCAATATTTGGAATCAAAACGATAAAACCACTTTTGCTTTTCCTACCTTTCTGCAGATTGATTTTTGCGACAGCTTCCTTACAGAATGCAAAGCAACCAACACCAAATATCTTACCGGTATGATGCAAGAAAATTGTATCTTCTTTAATTTTATGTGTTGGAAGCTGATTGTAGATTTTCATTATTCCAAATAATCCAGCGGATTCACTGGAGCACCTCTTTTCCTTAACTCAAAATGAACACTTGGAATTTCTGCAGAACCGGTCATTCCTGAAAGAGCAATAACTTGATTTCTAGTAATTTTGTCTCCTTTAGAAACAAGCAGTTTACTATTGTGGGAATATAGTGTATGAAAGCCATTTTGATGATCTATCACAACCAGTTTCCCTGCGCCGTTATACCATTCAGCAAAAGCTATCAAACCATTATCTACTGCAATAATATCCGATCCAATTTCAATACCAATATCAATTCCATTATTTAGTAAACTCACTTTATACTGATCACTTTTTTGTTCACCATACCCTCTGATTATAGTACCACTTGCCGGCCATATCAATTTCGGTGTAGAAAACTTATAAGAGTAATCATCAGAAAGAATATTGGCTTGCAGTTTTGTTATAAGCTCATCTAATGCTACGGCTTGTGCTTTAAGTTCATTAACTCGTTTTTCAGCATCAATTTTTTCTTGTTCATAGCTTGTAAGTTTCTTATTTAATGATACAACCTGATTAGAATATTTCTTCCTCCTTTTATTAGTAACAATTCGTGTCCAGATAAGATCTTCATATTTTCTTGTATCTTTCTTTTTCTTTTTTTCCAATCCGCTTTTTGTTTCATCTCTTGTATTTATTTCGGAAGTAGTTTGTAGTATAATTGAACTTAGAAGTCTTGTATCCATTTTTTTCTCAGGGTAGATCTTACTAAGAAAATGAGCCATACATAGTTTGTTAAATTCTAATTCACATAGTTTATGCAGGTCACCCAATTCCTGATTTGCAAGATCAAGCTCATTTAGTGTTAGATCCAAGCTACTCTTTGCAGTTTTTTCTGATTTTTTTATCTGTTTGATCTTTTTCTCAGCTTTGTTTTTTTTCGATTTTGTTGAGCTTAGGTCTTCTTTAGTATTTTGTGCTTTGTGTTCTACTTCTTTAATGAGTTTGCCCTCTTCATCAATTTTTTTATTCAATTCATCTAACTGTTGTTTCTTTTGATTAAGATTTTGCGCAAATATTAATGTACTCATTAGCAGAAGCAAACCAATTAATTTTATTTTTAACATTTTAATATTCAAACCTATTTAACATTCTTTTTTGGATTAGTTTCAGAATAGAATGGTTTTGTGTCAAGTTTGAATGGATACAACCTGATTTTTTCCTATTCCCAATCAAGAAGCCTTTTCTCTCCATCCATTTTTCGAATTTCTGTAACGTCCTGACTTGCCTCTAAAGTTCCAAGATATTTTTCATTCTCATCTCGCACTGCAAAGTAACGAATATTAATAAATTTTCCTTTCATCTGAATGTGAAATGATGCTTCTTTTTTTGTTCCAGTTTTAAAAGCATCCAAAATCTTTTCTACTATATGAACACTTTCAGGTGGATGACATTTATGTACTTTCCTACCAATAATTGCTGGAGATCGTGGGAAGAACCTATTTTTAGGACTCGAAAAATATTTTACTTCATCATTCTCATCAATAAAAGTTAGATCAAGTGGAATCGTGTTAAGTACGAGTTCTAATTGCTGTTGGCTCAAGCTTCCTGTTTCAGTTTGGAAGAAAATTCGAGTTAAATCCGCTAGACTCTCTTTTGGTTCTGTGCTTACAATATTTCCTTTTGTGGGTGGAGTAATATAAGAAAAACCAACGTCATAGCTTTGTGCATGTATCTTACGCCAATCTATAACGGTAAGAGTTTCCATTGCAACCGGATAGATTACAAGTTCTTCCTTGAAGATCATGCCATACATTAAAAAAAATACTTCACCTAGTAATTTAAAGATATCTGCATTGAACTCATCATTAACTGCTAGCACTTTCCTTAATTCTTTTAACTTCATACGGATATCATCATGTATAGACCACATAACCGAGAGTGGTCGGCAGTTTTTCCAGATCTTTTCTAGGAATGGGAAGAGTATATTTTCTTTACGTACATAATGATGTTCCATAATAAATAATTCTTCAACTTGTTCTGTTACTATTACATAATCTCTATCTTGAAGACTCTCCTTTATTTTACTCAGAACCTTTTCTAATTCACGATTTTCTAGCATTAAATAGTACAGAGCATGATCTTCAATTGGTTTTTCCCATTCATATTTTTTTAAATGGTCATAGATCACATTCATAATTTTTTCAATTTTTTCTTTGATCTGATGAGGAGAAATTCCACTTTTTAATTGTTTCTCTTCCATGGCCAACATATCGTGAGGAGTAATGTGTTTAAGGGTATCTCCATATTGTTCCATTAATTTTGTTCCATCTTCACCACTAAGAATCCCTTTTGAAAACTTAAAAAGTTGATCTACCCGCTTCTCGTTGTTATTTATATATTCAGACATCTCATCCTCCATGATTATGTTCAAAGCTAATTTGTTTGCAAAATTCTTACTGTCAAGTGAATGATTTGCTTTAATTAAGAAATCGCTACTTGATATCATTTCCAATTATTTTTAGTATTTAATGGAAAAATATATTAGTTAAAACACCAACAGTCACGCCCAGTGAATGTTTATTCATTTTAGATCAGTTAACATTATTTTCACGTGTGAACTTTTCTATTTTAATGCAATTACATGCATCTTTAGATTCTTCTTGACTAAGAAAACGCGAGTAAATATGTGGCGGGGTTTTAAGGAAAAATAATTATGAATTTTATTGAAGAGGAAATATGGAACTTATTTACAATCCATTTTTTTTGAAACATGATACTGGAATGCATCCAGAAAACATTAAACGACTAACTTCACTTGGAGAATTACCAGTAACAGAAATTGTAAATGGTGAAAAATATCTTGAACTTGTACACTCTCCTGAATACATAAAAAAAATAAAAGATATGAGTGAAAGCGGTGGTGGACATTCAGATACTGATACGATTGTTTCTGTAGGAAGTTACGAAGCAGCAATCCATGCTGTTGGTGCCACGATCATGGCTTCAGAGAGTGAGAATTTTGCATTAACTCGACCTCCTGGACATCATGCACATCAAGATCATTCAAGTGGATTCTGCCTTTTTAATAATATTGCTATTGCTGCTCAATATCATGCGAATAAAGGTAAGAAAGTTCTCATTATAGATATTGACGGACACTTGGGTTGCGGTACAGAAAAATTCTTTTATGGTTCAGATAATGTTATGTATTGGTCATTACATCAGCATCCTGCTTTCCCAGGCGGAGGAGATGCCCATGAGATTGGAGAAGGAAAAGGTGAAGGATATACAATAAATGTTCCCCTTCCACCAGGTATTGGAGACGATATATTCATGGATGCTTTTGAATCGTTTCTACCCGTTGCAAAAGAATTTAATCCGGACATTGTAGGAATCTCTGCTGGCTTTGATTCTCATCAATATGACCTCTTACTTGATCAGCGACTAACCGTAAACACATATTATAAAATTGGAAAAGAGATCTCAGCAAATTTTAAAAACGTTTTTGCAACCCTTGAGGGTGGATATAATATTGAAGTTTTTCCAAAATGCCTACACAACTTTCTAGATGGTATAAATAATGTTAAAATGAGACATACAGAAAGACATACAGATTCACTCATTCAGATCTTTTATGAATATGAAGGACGAAAAGCTCTTACCATGCAACTTCTAAAAAATTATTGGAAATCAATTTGAAATGAGCTATGCAAACTGAAAAAAATTATAAAAAATAAAAATAGAGATCGTTTTGCCTAAGCAAAATTTGATTCTCAAGAGGAAATCATGAGCATTAAAAATTTAACAAAGATGTTCAACCCCAAAGTGGTTGCAATTTATGGTGCTTCTGCTCGAGTGGGTAGTGTAGGTCATGCTTTGATGGACAACATAATCGGATCTGGTTTTGATGGAATTGTCTATCCTGTTAATCCGAAAAGAACAAATGTATTAGGTGTAAAAGCCTATAATTCAATCCAGGATATTCCAGATCAAGTTGATTTAGTTATTATTGCTACTCCAGCTAAAACTGCTCCTACAATTGTAGAAGATTGCGGTATTGCTGGTGTATCCAGTGTTCTGTTAATTTCAGCAGGTTTTGCGGAAGCAGGAGCAGAAGGCAAGAGATTAATGAGTAAGATTTCTGAAACTATTCGCAAATACAACATGAGCCTGATCGGACCAAACTGTTTAGGATTCATCAAGCCATCAGTGAAATTCAATGCAACTTTTGCCAGTAAAATGGCACTTCCCGGGAAGATTGCCTTTATTTCTCAGAGTGGAGCACTGTGTACTGCAATTCTCGATTGGTCTATTGAACAAAATGTTGGATTCAGCCACTTTGTCTCAATCGGATCAATGATGGATATTAGCTTTCATGACTTGATCGACTATTTCGGTACTGATCCACATACGAACAGCATTGTGATTTATATGGAATCTCTTACGGATGCACGAAGTTTCTTAAGTGCAGCTAGAGCTTTCGCTCGAAACAAACCGATCATAGTTCTTAAATCAGGAAAAAGTTCAGAAGGTGCGCAGGCAGCAATGTCTCATACAGGTAGTTTAGCCGGTAATGATTTTGTATTTGATGCTGCTTTTAAAAGAGCAGGTGTGATACGCGTAGATACAATAGAAGAACTTTTTCATATCGCTCAGGCACTATCAATGCAACCTCGACCAATTAAAAATCGTTTGGCAATAGTAACAAATGCAGGTGGCCCGGGTGTAATTGCTACAGATACGCTCATTGCTAATGGTGGTAAGTTAGCTACACTTTCTAATGATATAATTGAAGAACTTAATCAGCATCTTTCTCCTCATTGGAGTAAAGGCAATCCTCTGGATGTTTTAGGAGATGCAGGTCCGGAACAATACTCAAAAGCTTTAGAAATATGCGCTAAAGACAAAGGAGTAGATGGAATCCTTGTAATCCTCACACCTCAGTCAATGACAGATCCAACAGCAGTTGCCAGAAAGTTAGCTGAGATTGAGAAGAAATGCAAGAAAACAGTTTTAGCCTGCTGGATGGGGGCATCAGATATCTATGAAGGTCAGAAAGTTCTGGAAGCTAATAATATTCCCGTCTATCAAACTCCGGAAGATGCTGTAAAAGCGTTTATGATAATGTATGATTATTCAAGAAACTTGGAAATACTGCATGAAACTCCTTCCCAGATACCAAGTAAGTTCCAACCAAATAAAGAAGCTAACAAAAAACTTATCAACTCTGTTCTGAATGATAACAGATCTGTGATGACAGAATTTGAAGCTAAGCAGTTCCTAGCAAATTATGATATTCCTGTTATTAAAAATGGAATTGCAACTACAGAAGATGAAGCTGTGGAAATGGCAGAAGATATTGGCTATCCGCTCGTAATGAAAATTGCTTCACCAGATATTCTTCACAAAACAGACGTAGGTGGTGTTAAACTAAACATCCAGAATAAAGAGGAAGCCAAAGAAGCGTATTTGAAAATCTTGAGATCATCAAAAGAAAAAGTTCCCAATGCAGACATAAGAGGTGTATTTGTTGAACAAATGATGAAGAGAAAGTTTGAATTGATCATCGGTTGTAAAAAAGATCCGATCTTCGGTCCGACCATCGTATTTGGAATGGGTGGAGTCGCAGTGGAAATCTTCAAAGATACCAGAGTTGGTCTTCCTCCATTGAACATGGCTCTGGCAATGAGAATCATCGAAGATACCAAGATTTACAAACTGATAAAGGGTTATCGTGGTATGCCCGGAGCTGATATCCCAGCAATTCAATTTTTGTTATACAAATTTGCTTACTTGCTGATGGATTTCCCCCAGATTAACGAAATTGACATTAATCCATTTGGTGTTGATGAACGTGGTGGTGTCGTGTTGGATGCAAAAGTATTATTGGATGAAAACGTAAAACAAATAGATGTAAACTCTAACAAGCATCTAGTAATTTCGCCTTATCCTTCTGAATACACAACTGCTTTTACTTTAAAAAATGGTCAGGAAGTAACTTTAAGAGCTATCACACCCGAAGATGAATTAATGGAAAAAGAGATGTTCTCGAATTTCAGTGAACGTACACAAAGATTCAGGTTTTTCCAACTAATCAAGGATATTTCACATGATCAGCTGATTCGTTACACTCAAATCGATTATGATCGCGAAATTGCTATTATTGCGGAAGTGGAAGATGAAGGTAAGAAGAAGATGGCTGGTGTGGTTCGTTTGATTGCTGATCAATATGGTGAAACTGCTGAGTATGCTATCGTTATTGCTGATCCATGGCAAAATCAAGGATTAGGAAATAAATTCACTGACTACATTCATGATATCGCTAAAGCACGTGGCATTAAAAAGATCTATGCAAATGTACTAGTACAAAATCACATTATGCAGCATATGTTCAGATCTCGCGGTTATAAAATGGAAAAAGTAGAAGACAGTTATTATGCTGAATTGGTAATTAATAATTAAATTCAATAAAAAAAACCGACCCGTTCTCTTTGGGTCGGTTTTTTATTTATCCAATGTTTATCTATTATTAATCAACTTTCAAAATTTCTTTTATCATCTTTTCAAATTCAGCTTTTGGTAAAGCTCCGGTAGACATTTGAGGTTGTTCACTTACAGGAATAAATAAAATTGAAGGAATACTTCTAATTCCAAATATTGAAGCAAGTTCTTTTTGATCTTCAGTATCTATTTTGTAAATTTTTACTTTCCCATCATATTCTGCTGCAAGCTCTTCCATAATTGGAGCTACACGTTTGCAAGGACCACACCAATCTGCATAGAAATCGATAATTGCTGGAAGTTCACCTTTATAATTCCATTCTGTGTCATTCTCAAAATCAAATATTTTTTCTTTAAAAGTTTCCAGCGCTATATATTCTGGCTTCGCTTTAACCTCTTCAGTTATTAGTGGGATCATCAGTGTTATTGCTAATAATATCAAGATTAGTTTTCTCATTACTTCTCCTACTTTATCTCTAACATTCTGTCGATCTTAGCTTTATCGAAACCTACTATCGGACGATTATTAATCCACATTTGAGGAACGCCTTGTTGACCAGTTTTACGAACCATATCTCTAGCTGCTCTTTGATCTCTGGACACATCAACATCCTTAAAGCGAATATTATTATCTTTGAGATAACTTTTTAACTTTCTGCACCAACTGCATGTTGGTGTACTAAAAACTACAACTGTTTTCATCTTGTAAGATCCTTAAAATTAATCTACTTTTAGAACGTCTTTTATAGCTGTAACAAATGATTCCTTTGGTAAAGCACCCATAGACATTTGAGGTTTATCATCCTTAGGACAGAATAGTATTGAAGGAATGCTGCGAATTCCAAAAGCTGCGGCAAGTTCTTGCTGATCTTCAGTATCAATTTTATAGATATCTACTTTGCCTTCATACTCTTTTGCAAGATCTTCTAAAACAGGTGCAACTTGTTTACATGGTCCGCACCAATCTGCATAAAAATCGATGATACAAGGTTTGTCTCCTTCAAATTTCCAATCTTTGCTTGCTTCATAATTAAAAACCTTTTGTTGAAAAGTTTCCTTTGTTAAATGTTCCATTCTAACTCCTTAAAGAGAATCAGGTTTGCTCAACCTATTCCCATATTATTTCATTTTTATTTATTATTAATATAATTAAATATTACACAATGTCAAATAAATTTATTTCTGCAAATATTCTATAGCATTTACAGCAGCAATTGTACCATCTGAAACCGCTGTAGTGATCTGTCTGATTTTTTTCATACGAACATCACCAGCTGCAAAAATACCTCTAATATTCGTCTGCAAATTTTCATCAGTTATTATTTCTTCTCTTACACTAAAATCAATAACATTTTTAAATTTATCTGTATTAGGTATATAACCAACATAAACAAAAACACCATCTGTTTTTAGTTCACTGAATTCTCCTGTTTTCTGATTCTGCAATTTTACACCTTCAACTTGTTGTTCACCCATATATTCAGTAATTTCCGATTCAAGTATAAATGAAATTTTCTCATTCTTTTCTGCTTGCCTTATTGCATGGTCAGTTGCTTGAAAATTATCAAATTGGTGCACGATCGTGATCGATCTCACCCATTTTGTAAGTGAAACAGCCTCTTCCAAAGCAGAATTTCCACCACCAACAACAATAACATCTTTATCAGTATAGAAATCACCATCGCATGTTGCACAATAAGAAATACCCAAACCTTTAAATTTGTCTTCGTTTTTTGCACCTAATTTTCTGGGTTTTCCACCTGTTGCAAGTATAACAACATCAGAAGTAAAAACCTCATCATCATCAATCTCTATCATCTTTTGTTTAGATGTTAGATCTAGTTTAGTAACTTCAACATTAGATTCTAGAACGCAACCAAATTCTTTTGCCTGCTGTTTCATGATAAGAGAAATATCTCTACCGCTAGACTCTAAAACACCTGGATAATTTGCTACAGCATGCGTAAGAACCATTTGTCCGCCAATTGATCCCTCGTTTATGATAAGTGTCTTCAGGTTTGCACGAGCTAAATATATTCCCGCAGTTAGCCCCGCAGCTCCAGCACCTAAAACTATTGTGTCATAATGTTCTGCATTCATAATAAATCCTTAATTACTTTCTATACTA
>JABIME010000135.1 GCA_018654125.1 Candidatus Cloacimonadota bacterium | reverse complement strand
CCTAACTTAAACAATACCTATACATAACCATTCTAAACAAAATTACAATATTTTACGGTTATTCAAATAGGGCTGTAATACTAAGGGAATTTCTATCATTCCATTTTTATTCTGATAGCTCTCGAGAATCGAAATGAAAGTCGAAGAAGGTATTTATTAATGCGAAAATATTGGATCAATTTCGTTCATGACATGATGCATATTTACAAATGCAGACCAAACATTCAATGCTTCTAATGACATTCTGATTTTTGCTTTATTCGTAAAAGCTCCAACATGTGGTGAAAGGATAACATTTGAATTATAAGCAAACTTCTTTACTTCCCATGGCTCTTCCGAAAAGACATCAGATGCAAATCCAACTATGTCTCCATTGGATAATCCACTTAAAACAGCTGATTCATTTATTACTTTTCCTCTGGATGTATTAACTAACCAAACAGGATTATTAATAATATTCAATACTTCTTCATTAAAATAATTCTCTGTCTTGCCAGTTAAAGGACAGTGAAATGTTACCATATTACACCATTTGAGACCTTCCTTATATATAAGGGGCTCAATATTTTTGTGTTTCCATTCAGATTTGGAAAGGTATGGATCTACTCCTTTAACTTGAGCACCAAGACTTTGTAAAGTATGAGCCACTCGGGTACCAACCCTTCCTACACCAACAATTAAGACTTTCAGATCAGACATTTCCCAATTAGGCATGAAGTCCTTTTCCCAATTACTTTTTAGTATTCGGTCTTTACATATTTGATGCTGTTTAATTAGTGCAAAAATAAATGATAACGTTTGTTCAAATGCAGAAAAAGCATTTGCCTCAGGTGTGTTACAGACAATCACATTTTTTTTCTTTGCTTCAATAATATCAACATTATCAAATCCTGAACCTGCACGAATGATCATTTTAAGGTTTGGGAACTCAGCAAATCTATCTATATTGAAATCGGTTTTTGTTCTAATTATAATTATTTCAATTTCTTTATTTGAGTTAATATCTTCCGTAAAGTGATTATCCCAACCTTTCTTTCGGATCTCTTCCCAGAAAAGATCCGGCATTGGTTCAATTACTAAAGTCTTCACCTACTTATCCATCTTTAGATAATCATTTTTATAAGAAACATAATGTTTTGCAGATTCGTAAATACTTAAAACTTCATCGTCATTAAGTTGCCTTATAACCTTTGCGGGAGTTCCCATTATCATACTTTTTGGATGGAATTTCTTATTCTTAGTTACAAGAGAACCAGCTGCAACTATAGATTCAGAACCAATATCACATCCATCTAAAAGAGTTGCACTCATTCCTATCAAACAAGCATTCCCAATTTTACAACCATGAAGTGTAACACCATGCCCAACTGTTACATCATTTCCAATAATTGTGGGAACTCCATCATCTCTATTTTTTGTGTTTGATTGAGTTACATGAATAATGCATCCATCTTGGATATTGCTTCTATCTCCTATAATAATGAAATTCACATCTCCGCGAATTATTGCACCAAACCAAACTCCACAGTCATTTCCAATTTTACATTCACCAATAATGGTAGCATTTTCTGCTATCCAAGTTTTCTTACCGATCTTTGGTGAATATTGCAGATAATCTTTTATCATATAATCCTTTCTTATATTTTTTCTATTGTTTTAAAATGTGTTTTTGCAACTTCATTTAGTCTGTCTTTAGTAAATTTAGCTGCAAAATTTTTGCCCATCTTAACTACTTTGCTCGATGCGCCTTTTGGAAATTCCAATTGGAATTTCTTAGAAATTGTTGCTATGCTATTAAGAAAATGATAGCGTGCAATAATAGAGGCAGCCGCAACAGCGATGTCTTCCTCAGCTTTGATCTTATGAACAAGCTTAATATTATTCATATCTTTTATTGAACTGGTAAGAACCCTGTCGCTGGCAAATTTATCTACAACCGCACCTTCGAATTCATGCTTTGCATTCAAATTTAAGATCACTCGCGCATGCATCCAGGCTAACATTTCGTTTAATTTTTTATTTCCCTGACGAAATTTTGCATACAATTCATTGTACTTTACTGGCGGTAAAACTAAAACTTCTATTTTATCCGTATATCTCTTATAAAGTTTTTCAGCAATTTTTATTGTTTCAGCATCGCTAAGCAACTTACAATCTTTAACTCCAAGCTTTAGTATATCAGTAGAATCACTCTCTTCTACAATGAATCCACAAACGGCTAATGCTCCGAAAAAATCTCCCTTACCAGATTCATCCGTTCCTGCCCAAATCTTCCAATTATGGTCTTTATTAGAAACATCCGGCTTCTGTTGTAAAAGTTTTTGCATAATAGAACGTAATGGATTCTTGGGTGAACCACCTATAACTGAAGAGATACCTTTCTTTTTAGAATAGTATACGTTTAAAGGAATGTCATCTTCCCCTTTCTCAAATTTAAGCTGCATACCATAATTTATCTCTTTCTCATCCGATAAAGTTAGCCCAAAACTACTTGCTCTCTCAATAACCTCAGCAACGTATTTCATTAAAGCAGATGTCATTCTTGTCCTTTTTCAACAATAACTACACTTCCAAAAACTACATCAACATTTAACAGTAAGTAGTTCTCACCTTCTACAAATG
>JABIME010000134.1 GCA_018654125.1 Candidatus Cloacimonadota bacterium | reverse complement strand
CAGATTGGAATTATGAAGAAGTATAATATTGAGCACCTGGTTGACAAAGCAACAAAAGGTGATGTTGTATCAACTGCCAGATTAATTTCATTATGTGAAAATTCTTATGAAAATGAGAGGATAATCAAACTTATCTCACCTTATTTGGGAAACGCTTACATTATTGGAATAACTGGTGCACCCGGAGTTGGAAAGAGTACATTAACCGATAAACTTATTACAAATTTAAGAAAGCAGAACTTCAAAGTTGGTATAATCGCAGTAGATCCAACTAGCCCATTCTCTGGTGGAGCAATTTTAGGTGATCGCATCAGACTTCAAAAACACTCAACCGACGAAAAAGTGTTCATAAGAAGCATGGCTTCTCGTGGGCATCTTGGAGGGATTTCTTCAGCAACTGCCGATGCAATTAAAATTTTAGATGCTTATGGATGTGATTTTATTTTTATTGAGACGGTGGGAGTTGGACAATCGGAAGTTGAAGTTGTAAAAAATGTTGATACAACACTTTTGATCTTAATTCCAGGAATGGGTGATGAGATTCAGGCGATCAAAGCTGGCGTTATGGAAATCGCTGATATTTTTGTTGTGAATAAGGCAGACAAAGATGGTGTAGAACGAACAGTTTTAGAAATTGAAATGATGCAAAACCTTGGGGAAACCAAAGAACGGTTAGCTCCGATCTGCAAAGTAGTTGCTCGTGATAATATCGGTATAGATGATCTTGGTGAAGCTATTCATCAACATTATGTTTATTTGAAAGATAATAATGTCTTTGATGCAAATCGTAAAAAACGATTTAAAATGGAATTGAAACAGATCATACATAACAAATTGCTAGAAAGAACACACAATTTAGTGAAACAGAATGATGCGATCGATAAAATTATTGATGATGCTTACAATAATAAAACTGATGTTTATTCAATTGTTAATGAATTAATAAATAAAATATAAATATCTGATATTCTATTTCTTTTTTTTCAAATTAATATACAAATTCTCTACTTTTTTTCTTGCCCATGGTGTTCTTCTTAAGAACTTAAGGCTAGATTTTATTGAAGGGTTATTATTGAAACACTTGATTTTTATATGTTTCCCTAATTCAGTCCAACCATAAAATTCTACTAAACTATTCACAATATTCTCTAAGGTAATACCATGTAAGAAATTACTGGGTTTATTTTCACTCATAAATTATTTATTCCTTGTAACGCCGGTCGTGCCACGTCATCTTGTCATGAGCATTGGATTTGTTTTTCAAATCCTGATGCGATTAGCAAGGTGATAAAAGGCGAGCAAATAAAAGTCAAGGGTTGTCTATTTGCGAGACCCCGTGGACGTAATTTTAAACGATGTTCCGCTTCGGGACGCTTGTTATGTGCTTTTTCATTACATTACTCTTTTATCACGATAATGAGTTTCTACTATTCGTTCATTAATAATTAATTTTTGATTATCAGTTGAAAAGGTGATACTATGTTGGGGATTAGGATCTTCTGATAGTAGTGTTATCGTATCTTCTATAAAATCCCAAACAATTAGATCGCGTATCTCATCCTTGTATGCTAATTTGTTTCCATCAGGTGATATCACTGGTTCTACTCCAGATACTAAATGCGTAACTGAATAATCTGCTGTATCTATTAGGTAAATTTCATCTTCATGTTCGAAAACTACTTTTGTGCGATTCTCACACATATTAAAGTTCAAATATAATCCATTAAAAATATATTGTTTATTTGAACCATCAATGTTTATAGTATAGATTCCAGGATTATTGTTAGAATCGTTATCACTATAGATCAAAGTATCATTATCTATCCAATCAACGGCTCTAAACTGCTGAACAACTCTTGCTAATTTTGATGTTACGGTTTCATTTATTGATCCGTCAAAATTACGATACTTTATTGACCATAGAACACTATCTACATATGTATAATCTTTCTCAATATAAACGAAATATTCTTCTGTGGGTGAAAGTTTAACTTTTTCTTCCCTAATAT
>JABIME010000133.1 GCA_018654125.1 Candidatus Cloacimonadota bacterium | reverse complement strand
GACAGTTTCTAGTGGAATTTATTTCTACAAAATGAAAGCTAGTAATTACACAGCAACAAAGAAAATGATACTTATGAAGTAAGAAAAAGTTGCCCTGACAGTGAATGCTGGCAGGGCAACTTCTTACTTTGTGGAATAGCAGTTAGCCCCGGTTTGCCGGGGCTTTTTTGTATATTAGATAGTTATTGGTAATCGTCTCAATATTAAAGGTTATTGTATGTTTAATTAATAGATTTAAGTTAATAATTCGTATTTTTTTGGAACTAAATTTGCATAATTAATATATAGAAATAATAAGGTTAAGGAAGAAAAATGAAGAAAAATATTTTATTAGGTATATTGTTCACAATTTTAGCTTTATCTTTAAATGCTACAGATAATATTTCCAGCAAAATTGCGGAAAATCCAATTCTAGCACATTTTTTGAATTTAGAAGAGATTCTTCTGAATGAAGATTATGAAAGAGATTTTACTCCAACTGATCCTCCCGTTGGTGTGATTCGTCAAACATCAGAATTTGAGCAAATGGAGGGTGTACTTGTTGTTTATCCACTTGGTGTTCCTTATTCATTAATTGCAGAAATGTCACAGGATATTAAAGTTTATACGATTGTTGAAAGCTATCAACAAAACCAATGTGAGACAAATTACCAAAATAATAATGTGAATTTAGCAAACTGTGAATTCATCAATGCACCCACAGATACATATTGGGTACGTGATTATGGTCCATGGTTTGTTTCTGTAGATAATGAGATCGCAGTTGTTAACTTTCCTTATAACAGACCCAGACCAGATGATGATGATATTCCTATAGAAGTTGCAAATTATTTTAATTTAGATCTATATGGAATGGAGTTGGAAAATGCCGGTGGCAATTATATGTGTGACGGTAATAGTGTCGGTGCGTCAACTGACCTGGTATTTGAAGAGAATCCTAGTTTAACACAAGCTCAGATTGATCAGCTTGTCCTAGATTTCTTAGGTATTGAAACATATCATGTTACGCTAGATCCGCTAGATGACTATATAAAGCATATAGATTGCTGGGGAAAATTCTTAGATGTAGATAAAGTTCTTATCGGTCAAGTTCCTGCGAGCGATTACCGTTACGAAGATTTTGAGTTTGTTGCAAATTATTTTGCGAGTCAAACTTCAGCCTGGGGAAATAATTATGAAGTCTATCGAATTTATACGCCGGGAGGTTATTCCCAAGCAACACCTTATACAAACTCACTTATCTTAAATAATAAAGTTTTTGTACCTCAAACTGGAAGTCAGTGGGATGATGAAGCAATTGCAACATATGAAGATGTAATGCCGGGTTATGAGGTTATTGGGGTTTTCTCTAATGGCTGGTACGATACTGATGCACTTCATTGCCGAACACGTGGAATTGCTGACAGAAACATGCTTTACATTCAACATAACCCGATTTTGGACGAAGTTCCAGCTGGAGAAGATATTGATGTTGTCGCACAGATAATTCCTTACAGTGGAGAAGATGTTTACGCTGATTCATTATTGGTTAGATACAAAATAGATAATGGAAATTTCAATACTCTTATAATGACATCTGCCGGAAATGATAATTACTTTGCGGTCATTCCTGCTTTGGCTTCTGGAAGTGAGATTTCTTATTATATACATGCTGCTGATGAATCTGGACACAGTACAAATCATCCGTTAATCGGAGAATTTGAACCACATGTTTTTACTGTTTCAGGTAATCAAAATCCTGCTGAACTTGTTGTAGATCCTACTTCATTCACTCTAGAAATGGCGACAGGTGAAATATTAATTGAAGTAATGGAGATGAGTAATATTGGTGGTTTACCAATGGATTTTACTATTACAGAATCAGCAGACTGGCTCTCAATTGATCCTTCAATAGGAACTTTGAATGCTGGTGCTTCCACAAGTATTGAACTTACTTTTGATACTGCTGGAATGACTGCTGGAAATTATTCAGTTGATATGATAATTAATGATGATAGAGAAGAGACGATCGTACTAATAGATCTAACGGTTACTTCAACAAGTACACAAAATGATGTTATATTTTCAAAAACTGAGTTGTTGGGAAATTATCCTAATCCATTTAATCCTGAAACAACAATAAAATACAATTTACAAAATAATGCAGATGTTGCTCTAGAGATCTATAACATTAAAGGGCAATTAGTTAGAGCCTTAGTCAGCACCTCTCAAGAAGCTGGATTACATAGTGTGGTTTGGGACGGAAAAGATTCAAATGGCACCGATGTTTCCAGTGGAATATATTTTTCTAATTTTGGAGCTAATACTGGGAATAGCGACTATACAAGCGTTAAGAAAATTATTTTATTGAAATAATATAAAGTTGTTTTTCCATCTTTACGGCAGTCTTCATTAATGAAGACTGCTTTTTTTCATAAT
>JABIME010000132.1 GCA_018654125.1 Candidatus Cloacimonadota bacterium | reverse complement strand
CTTTTCACATTCTTTATGCAAAATAGTCCAAGATCAACAATATTTTCGGGAGTTACATCAACTAGATAAAGTTCATTCATTCTATTCTACCTCTCTATGTCTTTTATACTTTAAGTAAATTGTTATTATTATGTCAAAAAAATATAATTATTTTGTCCAGCCGATAATACTTCCAGCATAAAATGGTTGTATCATTCCTGGTTTGAGCTCGATAAGTAAAGCACCATTTTTATCAATTCCTTTTGCCTTACCTCTAAAAATATCATAATCTGTGTTTAACTCAACTAGAAGCCCTTTCAATAATGTATGTTGATTAAAATATTTTACATCTAACTTTCCTTCAACAAATTCAGGAAGTGCAGATGCAAAATTATCAAAAATTCTAGATACCAATTTGTCATTATCCACAAGCTTACCTAATTCAATTTGCAGTGATGTTGCATTTAGGGCAATAGTTTCATCAAGATCTGTTATGTTTGAGTTCAAACCGATTCCTATAAGATGATACTTCTTACCAATGAGATTACTAGAGAGAATACCACATAATTTCTTATCATTCAAGTAAATGTCGTTTGGCCATTTGATTTTAAACTGATTTGAGATAGATGGGAATAATTCAGTCAAAGTTTTATGAATGCAGATCCCAGCAAAAATTGTTACATTAGATTGGAAGTTAAATCCGTAAAGAGCTGCAGTAAACCACAATCCACCTGCTGGTGAGAACCAAGAATTTTTCCCTCTTCCTCTTCCAGATATCTGTTCACCTGCCATGCATAAAAAATTGCCGCTAGCAGTATTAGAATTTATCAATCTTTCCGCTTTTGAAGAGGTGCTACCAAGTTTATTAAAATATAAAACTTCATCAAATAATGGATGTTTAAAATCTTTCAAATAATTACCTTTTCCTTATTGTTTTGCAAGTTTATCACAATATCATCATCGAATCACCGTAACTGAAAAAGCGATATTTTTCTTTTACAGCAATTTTGTATGCATTCATAATATTCTCATAACCTGCAAAAGCTGAAACTAGCATCATTAATGTGGATTCTGGCATATGAAAATTAGTTATTAATCCATTGATGATTTGAATATTTTTTCCGGGATAAAGAAAAATCTCCGTCCAATGAGAACCACTGTTCAGATGTCCATTTTCAGCAAAACTTTCCAGCGTTCGTGTTGTTGTTGTTCCTACAGCTATAATACGTCTACCATCTTTTTTTGCAGTATTTATCTTTGAAGCAACATCATTAGTTATCATGCAATGTTCACTGTGCATAGTATGGTCTTTAATGTCATCAGCTTTTACAGGGCGGAACGTTCCTAAACCAACATGCAGTACAACTTCTAAAATCTCGATGCCCTTTTCTCTGATCTGCTTCATTAATGGTTTTGTGAAATGCAATCCGGCAGTTGGAGCAGCAACTGATCCACGTTCTTGGGCATAAACTGTTTGATAAGTCTCTTTATCTTTGTTTGTGGAATTTCTTTTAATATAGGGGGGAAGCGGAACGTTCCCAATTTCTTCTAAAATGTCCCAGAAATTGCCTTCCCAATAAAACTCAACAATTCTACCACCCTCTTCTGCATGATCTATTACTTTTGCTTTTAGCTTCTCATTGAAGGTAATTTCTGCACCGATCTGTAATTTGCGTCCTGGTTTTACAAGGCATTCCCAGCTTGTATCAGTTTTTTGTTCCAAAAGAAATACTTCAACTTTTGCACCGGTACTTTTGTTTCCAAACAAACGTGCAGGAATAACTTTTGTATTATTTACAACAAGAATATCAGAAGGTTTTAGATGCTCAATTATGTTACTAAACTTTTCATGTGCTACTTTACCGGATACTTTATCTAATACAAGCATTCTGCTTTCGGAGCGCTTATCTTTTGGGTGCTGAGCTATGAACTCAGCTGGTAGGTCGTACCAGTAACTACTTTTTTTTGTAAGGGATATTTTCTGCATCTTTCAGTATTGCCTTAAAACTTCCAAAAACTATTTTACTGCTCATTTTTACTGGAATTTTATGTTCATCTGCTGTTAGCCAGACCAGGATCTTGCCAGTTTGCTTAAATATCGCATCACCTTTTAAAACTGGTTCAACAACAAAGCAGTTTTTATCTCCGAATATTGTTTCCATTATTTCTTTTCTATGAATTATAACATCTGCAGGATAGTTCCTGCCATCTGAAGTTACATTTATTGTAAGTGTATCGCCAACTGTGAATTCCTGTAATCTTAAATAGTAAAGTGCACTCAGAATATCTTGAGTATTGGCAGGAATTTCCATTCTTTTTTCTTTGAATTTTTTTGTTTTACGACCAAATTTTGTATAGATCGTGAAATTTTGTTCAGGATAGTAAAAGTGGATTCTATATTGTCTGTAGGAACCTTCTTGAAGCTTCTTTGTAAATCTACGAGTAACAAGTTTATTCTTATCCCAGATCGATTCAATTCTATCTCGGACTTTGTAAATATTATTAAAAAAGGAGTTTGTTTTTGCGAGTGATTTAATTTTATAACATTCTGTTGAATCTTGATAGATATGAGAATTTATCTGCATTGTGGCTTCACCGGCTTTAATTATTCCATACTTAATTTGGAAGGTTAGTTTTTCACCGATCTCAAAAGCTGAAAGCTGAATAGTTAAAATTGCAATTAGAGGGAGTATCAATTTTCTAAGCATCAAAATTCCTCTCTACTTCCCATACTTAGGCTTCTGCTTTGCTCACCAAATCCAATATCAAGTCGCACATTTAACCTATCATTCATGAGAAATGAAATTCTTAATCCTGCTCCATAAGAGAATTTTAGCCTATTAACAGAAAAATCTTTCAAGTTTCCAGCAACTTCTCCAGTTTCTAAGAAAGTTATAAATCCAAATTTCTCTAAGAGTGGATGTGAGAATGGGAATATTCTATTTTCAATTCGGAAGATAACGGAATGTCGATCTATAAATTTATTAGCTGTAATTGCTCTCATATTATCATCTAAATACGACATCTTATGAAATGGGACTTCATCTGAAACCGTTGAGAAATAACTTTGAATTGCTATTGTTTGGTTATTAAAAACTGAGGTATAATGCCGCAGATCTATTTCATTCCGAATAAAGTTATAGTCACTTGCTATTATTTCTGAGAATAGAACAGACTTAAAATTATAGAACAATCCACTTTGCGGATAAGTATCTGAATCACGTGAGTCGTAGCAGATGCTCACTCCAATTCCGGAAGTTACATTATCTTCATTTCCCGGAATATCATCATTCGCTAATAATCCATCTTCTTCCATTTTTTTTATTTGGAAATTTGAAAATCTATAGATCGGTGTAACCTGCCAAATATCTGTGATTTTTCTTCTAACCTCAAATTCAATATCAAACTCTCTTTTTGTATATTGCTCTTCTGTATCGGATACATGTTCATTTCCAATTCCATAAAATGTGCTCGGCCAGTGCTTAAATTTTACATTTGCTACAATTGTATACAAGCCATTCTTTAAATATATTTTTGGCATAAAATGAATTGAATATTGTTTCTTTTCGCTAACTTCGTTTGAGTAATAAATTAGGTTTTTTTGGGAAGTTGAATCAGTCTCAACACTACCATATCGCAGATATGCAAGTCCTCCAGCATAAACTCCAGTTTCATCGGAATAGCCTAGAGCAGGATATACAACATACTCTAATTTTGCTATAAGAAGTTGTGAAAAAGTAAATAATAAAATAGCTATTGTGAATGTTCGTTTCATCAATTATATCTTGCCACCGGTTATAAAGAATTCCTCTCCGGTAATGTATGAATTATCTTTTGAAAGCAGGAATTTACATAATCCAAAAATATCCTGAAAAGAAGCACAACGTTTAAGTGGAATCTCTCTTAATTTTTCTTTATAATATTCTTCTCGGAATTTCCGATAACTTTCTGTGAACTGACTATCATCAATTTTAATAGGTCCCGGTGAGACAGTATTTACAATAATATTATTTGCAGCTTCTTCAGTCGCTAATGTCCTTCCAATATTAGCAATACCTGCTTTTGAAGCGGCATAAGCAGAACCTTTTGGAAGACCGATACGTGAAACGTTAGAACCAAAAAGTACTATTTTTCCATTTTTATTTTCTTTGAAATACTTAAGTATGGTGTTAAGAATATTAAAAGTTCCAATTAGATTTGCATTAATAATATTTTTCCAAAGCTCTGCATCAGAATCAGCCAAAGATCTTATCGCATGACTTCTTGCAGTTGCAGTGTGGATGAGCCTATCCGGCTTCCAACCTGTTTCAGTAATAATTTCTGCTAATTTAAATTTCAAATCTGAATGATCGGAAATATCAGCTTTTAATATTTTTAATCTATTTATATTTTCGCTGACTAACTGTTTAATTCGATGATCATTTTTATGAACGATCAGAATTAAATTTTCACCAAGGTCACAATACTTTTTTGCGAAATAGGAACCAACGTTTCCGTTTGCACCTGTTATGATGATTACGTTATCTTTCATATAATTACTTCTTGTT
>JABIME010000131.1 GCA_018654125.1 Candidatus Cloacimonadota bacterium | reverse complement strand
GTTTTAAATGAGAAGCAATTAGTGGATTGATCTCTTGAACTTTGAATCCAAACCAGATCTGCCGTATTTTTCCATATTCAATTAATTCACGTGCAGATTTTTTTACAGCATTAGCAGGAATTGCAAATCCCAAACCAATACTACCACCTGATTCAGAGAATATAAATGTATTAATTCCTATGATCTCCCCGTAGATATTCACAAGAGGGCCTCCGCTGTTCCCCTGATTAATTGCTGCATCAGTTTGAACCATGTGGCGGTAGATCTTACCATCTTTATTTTCAGCAAAGTCTCTGTTAATGGCTGATATAACACCAACTGACACACTTGGCTTACTATCTTTTATTAAAAAACCATAAGGATTTCCAAGAGCGATAGCCCACTCTCCTATTATTAGATCATCTGAATCGCCAAATGATGCATAAGGTAATTCTTCACCTTCAATTTTAATGACCGCAATATCATGTCCTGTATCAATTCCAATTACTTTTGCATCAAATTGTCTTGTATCTGTTAAAATAACTTTTATTTCGGTGGCACCCTCTACAACATGAGCATTTGTAAGAATAAAACCATCTTTAGAAAATATAACTCCCGAGCCTATTCCCTGAATGCTGTATGGAACTTCATCATAGAATCCAAAAAACAAACTGTGCCTACGTTTTACGATCTGAGTTTTTATAACGTTAACACTTACTACAGCAGGTTCAACAATCTTAGCAGCAATTGTTATTGAATTCCTTCTTGAAGAAAATATCTCTTCTGTTTTCTTAAATTTATCAAATTCTAAATGATTTGGCTCATCTCTCGAGATTGCTTCAGAATCTATGTTCTTTATAACTTCATTATTCTTAATTAATACTGGGTAAAATATTAGAACAATAACAGTTAGTACTAAAATTAATATTACATGATTTCTGCTCATAACTATAATCCTATTTAACAAATAAATAAATCAGCATATTTCCTAAACCTATGAGAAAATGGATTGCTAAAACAAAAATTAGAACATATTTATATATGTATTTATTAAAATATTCCTTAATTAAATCAACATTAAGTTTTTTATCGAGTAATTCAATATATTTATTAAGTTCATATTTTTCCATGAGGAAAGGAATAAAAGTTCTTAAGAACTGCTTTACAACTTCAAATGCTATGGTTGATATAAAATATTTAACATTGTTTTTAACCGATTTAGGAATAAATTTATATTTATCCATAAAGGTGATTTTATCCCAGGTTTGATGAAATATTTTATATTCCCATTTTGTTATTCGCGAACCATCACTATCATCTTTTGTATCATTGATATAATCATTTACCAATTTTCTGATCTTTTTGAATAGCCAGATCTTTTTTCGAAAAACAAATGCAGGTGTAAACGGTAATCGCTTATTATTGATCTTAATTTCTTTGGATGGTATAAATAGGAAAAACTTTATTGCAAATATATACAGAAATCCGACTAACATATTTATAATAATAAAAATTAAAGGCTTAATAATAAACATTAGATCCTTCCTTGCTGAAATATTTCAATAAAATATTCTATTGATCTATTATATGTCTTTTCTGCATCATTAGGGAAGTAACAAGCAGGTAATTCATTCATAGAACGGTGGTAACCAATACATTCACAACATATACCTTTCTTACTGCAAGGATATGTACAATTACAATTTTCTATGTTTCTGCTCTGATTATTACAATGCACCTGTGAGCTCCTTATTAACACTTATGTTTAAGCATATTTTAAAACTATTTTTGTCAAATAAATAAGGTTTTAAGAAACAGAACATCACAGAATTTTATCTCAAATCATTCATTCAGTAATAAAATATTTTTCAAGCCAATCCATTGTGTATTGAATATCTTCAGGAATTGGAGCTTCTGCTCTTACAGTTTCTTTTGTTATTGGATGTTCAAACTCTAATCTATATGCATGTAATGCTTGCCTTTTAAGATGATTTGCCAACAAGTATTTCACTTTCTTTTGATAATGAAATGGCACAATACTAAGAGTGCGTTTTAGTGTTGAATATGTATTGTCACCCATTATAGGGCAATTAATATGTGAAAAATGAACGCGGATCTGATGAGTTCTACCCGTCTCGAGTAAAACTTCTACCAATGAGAAAAAATCGTAATATTTAATAATCTTATAATGTGTTACTGCTTCTCTTCCATCAGATGTAACTGTCATTTTTACTCTATCTTTTTTGCTTCGTCCTATTAATGTTTTAATTGTATCTTCTTTAATGGAAGGAATTCCGGCTGTGATCGCAAGATAAGTTTTTTTAATAGTTCTGTCTTGAAACATTCTAGATAACAAAGAATGAACTCTATCATTTTTAGCAACAATTAGAAGCCCACTTGTATCTTTATCAAGTCTGTGAACAATTCCTGGTCTTTGCGGGTCGTGCTGAATTGATAGTTTTTTATTAAAATGGAACATCAAAGCATTTACAAGCGTTCCATTTTGTATTCCAGCTCCAGGATGAACAACAATTCCAACAGGCTTATTCACTATTGCTATATCATCATCTTCCCAAACAATATCAATTGGAATATTCTCTGGTTTAATCTCAAGATCTTTGACCTCAGGTAAACTAATTGTTATAATATCGGATAACGATAACTTATAATTCTTTTTAACTGGTTTATTATTAACCAGTATTGCATGATCTTGTAAAAGTCGATCAATAAAAGATCTTGAGTATAATTCATCAATTTCTAAACTTACAAGATACTTATCTATTCTTTGCTTTTCATTTGCAAGATATTCAATTTTCATTTAATTTTCTATATCTCTTCTTCTTTATTTTGCTTTCTTTTTTCTAGATTTGTTAATGCAATTATTGCACCAATTGGCTGTCCTGCAGCATTACGGATCATTGCGCTATTAAGAATAATATGTCGTTTAAGTGAGGGTACAAAAAACTGTTGTGGTTCTTGCTTTGTTTGAGAGTTTAAAATATTTAGCGTATATTTTTTTATATTGTTTTCAATTTCGGGAGGAAAGTTCGCTTCTATAATATTAGATTTATCATCTAATGCCGGAAAAGTATCTGTAACTTTTTCATTCATATAGATAAAGTTGCCTTTTTTATCTACGATTACAAATCCATCATCAGTTAGGTTTAAAATAGAAACAATTCTGTTATGATGTTCTACTATTTTTTCCCTTTTTAATTTATCAAAAGTAAGAATAGATTTAAGCATTACCTTAAGATGAGAGATTACAGCATAAAATTCTTTATCAATAGAGGTTTCCTGATTATTTAGATCAATATCGATGGTATAAACACCTTGTGAAATATCTTTGATGATGTTATTGATCTCAGTAAAAGCTTTATGAAGGAATATTGGTACGTAGATTACAATAATAAGTGTTAAAAGAAACTGTACGAAAATTCCTATAAAGATCGTATTCTGCACATCTAATTTTATTTGGAAGAAACTGCTTGAATTGTTTATAAGATGTAAAATTATTCCAGCTTGAAGAATTGAAACAATGAACATTATAATTACTAACAATTTGATCTTTCCGCTAAATGATAACCTCATAATACTATCCTTTTTTACTTGTTTCTTCAATTAACTCATCAATTTTACTTTTAGGCCCTATAAGCACCATTACATCTTCTTCATTTATTACATCATTTGCACCGGGCATATCATTTATTTCATTACGAATTACGTTTTCACCTTCTTCGGTAACACTTTGAGTTGTAAACTTTATGGCAATTATATTCACACCTTTTTCTGTTGGAAGAGCAAGTTGTTGCAATGTTTTCCCTATCCATACATCTGGTACGATCAGCTCTACAACACTGTGCCCACTAGAAAGATCAACATATTCCATTACACTGCTTGATATCAGAGAATTAGCTAGTTGTTTTCCAATTTGTTCTTCCGGGAAGATAATATTATGAATACCAAGAAGTTCTAAAATTCTTGCATGAACTTTGCTATCTACTTTTGCGTGGATATTGCTAACTCCAAGTTTCTTTAGAAGAACAGTTGTTAATACACTAACCTCTATGTTATTCCCAATAGCCAAAATAACGGCATCTACATCTTGGATTCTATTCATTTTCAACGCTTTTTCATCTGTGCTATTTAGATGTATCGCAACACTTACACGTCCAGCAATCTCATCAATAAGAGCTTTATCGTTATCAATTGCGATTACTTCAGCTCCTCTTTCAAAAAGAGTTGTTGCAACATTCATACCAAATTTTCCCAAGCCTATCACTGCAAACTTTGCCATATATACTCCTATTCTACACCCAAATTGGTTGTAGGAAAAACTCTATCTTAAATAATTTAACCAATACTTATTTTTTCTTCAGTGTATGTAAAGTAAGATCTGTCTTTAGTTTCTGAAATTGCAAACATAAGTGTTAATGGACCTACTCTTCCTAAATACATTAATAAAACAATTATCACCTGCCCAGCACCCGATAAACTGTTTGTAATTCCCATAGAAAGTCCAACTGTCCCAAAAGCTGATATTGCTTCAAATATGATTTTTTCGGATGTAAACGGTTCAAAAATAAGTAATAGAAAAATCATTAGCGTAAGAAATGAAATAGATGCAGCTACCAGTGCCATTACTTTCTTAATTATTCTTTCTGATACTTTTCGTTTAAAGATATTTACATCTTTATGTCCACGAAACATAGCTATTACGGCAACTAAAACAACAACTAATGATGTTGTTTTTACTCCACCTCCAGTTGAACCGGGTGAGGCACCAATAAACATTAATATTCCAGAAATAAACGATGATCCTTTACTTATGTTTGATGTATCAATTGTATTAAATCCAGCTGTTCTGGTTGTAACTGATTGGAAATATGATGCAAACAATCTATCAGAAAAGCTAAAGCCCTTCATCTCATTATTATATTCTGAAATGAAGAAAATAATTGTTCCTAAAAGAAGCAATGTAAGCGTGGATGAGATTACAATTTTTGAGTGAAGTGTTAATCTTTTATAACGGAATTTATTTGTAATAGTTCTCTGAATATCTTTCATCACAGGGAAGCCAATTCCACCCAAAATTATAAGTGATGTGATAACAAAATTAATATTGAAATTATCTAAATATATCATTAAGCTATTAGGATATAAACTAAATCCAGCATTGCAAAATGCTGATACAGAATGAAATATTGCGTGGTACATAGCTTGATTTATATTATATGATTTTGATATAAATGTAAAATACATTATTACTGCACCAAGTAATTCTAGAGTTATAGTAACTATAACAACACTCTTTACCAGATTTATCATATCAAGTTTATTAGATTCACCACTTACGTTCTGCATCATAGATTCTCGTTTTAAACTTAGTTTTTGCCCAAGAATTATAGCGAATGCACTTGATATGGTCATTATTCCTAAACCACCAATTTGTATTAACGTTAGAATGATCATCTGCCCAAAATATGTAAAGTGTGTGCCAGTGTCATAAACAATTAAACCGGTAACACATGTTGCAGATGTTGATGTAAATATTGCTCCTAAGAGAGTTGTTTCTTCACCGTTTGTAGTAGCAACAGGTAGCATGAGCAAGAGCGTTCCTATAAATATTGTAAAAAAGAACGTTAACATTACCAGTACTGGTGGATTATCAGAGAGTTTATCTAAGATCGTACCCTTCTTATTTGATAATGATCTCATATTTAATAGAGAGATTATTTGACGACCTATTAAAAAGAGCTGAAAAACTCTCTCGGAATCTTTAATCATTAATCCAATGAAAATAAAAATGATATCTGGCAGGAGGTTAAGAAGTCTTTGTACAGTAATTCCATTTTTAATTAATCTATAACTTATATAAAAAGTTAAGAAAATTATGGATATTTGTGTATATATACTAATTATTGAGTTATTTAGTTTTAATAAATTTAAAAATAATAACTCAAAATTTGCAATTGCAAATATTGTTAAAATTACAATTGCAATCTTTTGAACTTTATCCCGCTTTGTTTCTATCATTTTAATTTATTTAAGACTTAGGTTAAACTTTAAGTGCTTTTACAATATTCTCCTGAATTGTATTTATTGGATCATCTGCATTAACTCGAATAAGTTTTCCTTCATTTGAGAAATATGTAATAACTTCAGAAGTATCATTATAAAACTTTTCGATTCTTTTAATTATAGCAGCTTCATAGTCATCATCTCTCTGAACAATCTCTCCACCACATACATCGCATACACCTTCTACCTTTGGTTTGCTGTAAAGCAGATTATAATCCTTTTTGCAATTTACACAATTTCTTCTTGATGAAACACGTTCAATAGCTTTTTCATCTGACAATTCTAGAAGAACTACTTTATCTATAGTAAAGTTATTTTCCAAGTACTTTAATTGCTCCATGTTTCTTGGGAATCCATCTAATATTGTACCATTTTTTGCATTTGCTAATGCATCTTCAACAATTTGGAAAACATATTTATCAGGTACAAGTTCTCCTTCATCCATAAACTTCTTTGCAGTTAGCCCTAATTCAGTTTTTTTCTCAATATTCTCTCTAAGCAGATTTCCAGTAGTTATATGTTTCCAACTAAAGTTCTCTTCAAGAATCTTAGCTTGAGTTCCCTTCCCACAACCTTGAATGCCAATTAATAAAATGTTCATTTTTACTCCTTTTAATATTATTATTAATAAATTTAAGAAGAATATTTTTATAATTGTCTTTAACGTCAAGCATAACATTTTAAGTGTAATAATTTATATTTTTTCAATATCAATTTGAATTTCACAAAATAATTGACCAATTTATTCGCATTTCTTGAATAACATCTATGAATAGAATAGTATTAACAGGAGCAAATGGATTTGTTGGAAGCGCTTTAGCAAAAAAACTGCATGATAACGGGAATGATGTTATTTGTCTTATTAGAAAGAACTCTAATACAAATCTAATCGAGCATAAAAGCACTATTCGTCAAATTGATTATAGTGATATAGATTCTTTAGAAAGTGTAATCAGAAATGCTGATATTTTTATTCATATAGCAGCTTTAACAAGAGCTCGCAAATGGGATACGTTCAAGAAAAACAATATTGATCTTACCAATAAACTTTTACAAATTTGCAATAAACATTCTATAAAACAATTTATTCTCTTAAGTAGTCAGGCTGTTGCAGGACCTGCAATGAATGAAGATCATGCAAAAAAAGAAGATGATTTGCCAAATCCGGTAACGATGTATGGTAAGAGCAAGTTAGTGGCTGAAGAGTTAGTGCAGAAGAATTCGGAAAACCCATGGACAATTATTAGACCCGTATCTGTGTATGGAGCAGGTGATAAAGATTTTCTTAAGCTTTTTAAAATGGTTAAAAATCATATAGTTTTTATAAATAGTTTTAGAACAAAATCATATAATCTCATTTATATTGACGAACTTACTGAAATTATCGAACAAATAATTTTAAACAAAAATGCTTTCAATGAAATTCTATTTGCAGCTCATCCAAAAGTATTAAAAAATATTGAATTACACAAATTAATTGGGAAAGCAATAAATTCAAAAACAATAACAATTAGAATTCCTGAATTTATGCTCTTCCCTATTGCTTCTTTTATGGAATTTCTAAGTTTTATCTTCAGGAGGAACTTCCCAATATTGAACAGGGATAAAGTAAAAGAATTTAAAGAAGATAATTGGATAGTTGACACATCTAAAACCAGTAAGAAATTAGAAATTGAATTTGAAGATGAATATATTAATAATTTTAATAAAACTTATGAGTGGTATAAAAATAAAGGATGGTTATGAAAAGTATTGGAATAATTCTGCTAATTATTAGCTTTGCAACTAGCATCTGGTCACAATCAGATATTGTAGAAAACACTGCTCAAAATAGTCAGCCTGCTCAGATTGAGGTAATAGATTCATTAAGTATTAAAGCAGATATTGATTCTTTAAAAGATAATATAGATCCCAAATTACTATTAACTGAAATGAACAATTTCTTGGTTGACAAAAGAGAAATGGAAGATGAGTTTTTTATACCACATTTAATTTATAATGAGAATTTTCATTTAAGCTCACCATTTGATCTGAATGTTCGCATTAAAAAAAATGGATTTTCAGAAATCCCTTTTGCATTAAGTAATTTGCAAATGCTCCAAAATAATCAAAATTTTTACAATGCAATTTACAAAAGAGGATATATTATTTACAATTCATTAAGATATTCTCTACCTGTTGCGATTGCAGAGGCTTATATGGGTCTTGGTGATATAGATATGAACAACTTATCCATCTCACTGATTAAAGGAAGCATTTTGGGAAACCCAGCATTTGATATACAACTTGATTTCTTAGGTGAGAAAGGCAAATGGTTGGGTTACGAAGATGAAGCATCTCAAAATTTTCATTTACATTTATCATATAATCTTGGGTTTTCTAAAATCCATTTCGATAACAGTTTTATTGAACAAGCACTTCCAGGTGAAAAATATCTTAATGGTTACCAACATCCTTTTCAATCAACTATAAATGAAGAAAAGGAATATTCCATTATTGTAGAAAATGAAATTCTGGATGTTGGATTCAAATATAAACAAAATGATTATGAAATGGGTGAAGTATTTAGTAAAGAACGTGATCTTCTACAGGTTTTAGCAAAAAGGAGATTCCAAATCCCAAATCATTTTATTGATGTTTCATACGAATTTGTATCCGAGGATATTGAAATTGATAGTTATTCAAATCCTGACACAATACAAACTGTCTTTACTGATAATATGTATTATATTTTCTCATGTGATCATGAATCAAATATTTTTGGATTCAATATTGGAAATACTGCGTTTTACCAAGATGGGAATAATTTCCAATTTGATTCTGAACTTATTAAAAAACTTTCTAATAGTTTTAATGTCTTAGGTGAATTTACTACAAAATCAAATGAATACTTAGCAAATCCTTTAGATATCTATCCACGAAAAGAATCAAGGTCTAGCGTTGGTGGTGGAGTCTTTATTGACTCTCCCATAATAAATTTGAAAGCAATAATAGGACAACATCACATAGAGGATTTCAATGGTAATTATCGTTATTTAGAGAGCACTGTAAATTTGGGATTAACAAAAAATGTTGGAATTATATATGATCTATGGGTAAGAAATGAGAAGACAACATATCGAGTTGAGAATAATACTGATGTTATGAGATACCCAGAGTGGCAGATATCTGAGAAACTAGAGCTGATTTATCATTTAAGATATAATAATGCTATAAAACTTGGTGTTAAACATATTCATCATTCTAATTATTCTTACACTTTAGATGATCTTGAAGTTATTTTTAGAAACGATTCCCAAAACTTTGATGCATATCTTAAAATTCAATTAACAGATCGATTCGAAATAAGTGTAGATGCAATAAATTTAACAAATAATAATATTATGTTTACTAATTCGAACCATGCAGGTACACATTTTAACTTTAATGTGCATTGGATATTTATCAATTAGGAGAGTACATATGAATTTTCAAAAAATAGTTTTTCTTATATTACTGTTAATAATATCAATATCTATGAGCTTTTTAATAGGTTCTGTTTTTGGTGAAAATATTTTTGATTTAAATGGATATGGATTTCAGTTTTTAATATTCTCAATTTTGGGAAGTTTCATCTTCTTTTGTTTAAAATATTTAAAAAGTTATGATATGCTAATTGTTGTTATTTTCATATCAAGTATATTTACATATTTAATAAGAAAAACTTCATTGAATGAGCAGATTGGCGGAGTGTTCCAACTTTTTTTATACTCCTTTATGTTATTTATTACATTTTCAGTTATCTTTAAATTTACATGGTTCAGGTTCAAATATGTTCGAAATATCATGTTCAGCATTCTTGAAGCATTTGGTTATGTCATCGTTCATTTGATTTTACATATATTAAT
>JABIME010000130.1 GCA_018654125.1 Candidatus Cloacimonadota bacterium | reverse complement strand
GTTACCTCTCAATTTCCGGTGGGCAAGTTTGCAATGAAACAAGCAAGGCAGCAGTATCGGAAATACTTCTATTTATAGCCAGTTTTTCAAAAACAGAAATCGCATGTGTGTAACTGGCTCCTCTATTGAATACTCGCCGTGGATATTTTGTTCCATCAGAAACAACATAAAAACCATGCTCTCCACGTGTTGATTCTGCTTTCACATATGTTTCTCCGGTTGGAATTTTCCAGTTTACTACATTCGGTATCTTTGCTTGTATTTCTCCTTCTCGAGGAAGCTTATCAAGAATTTGAGAGATCAAGTCTAATGTTTGATGAATTTCTTGATATCTAACTTCTGCTCTGGCAAATGCATCTCCCCCGGTAGAAGTTATCATCTTCATATCCAGCTCAGGATATTTCAAATATGGATTATTCATTCTTACATCGTACTCTTTACCGCTGGCTCGTGCATTAGCTCCAACTATTCCGTATTCATCAACCATTTCAGGTGGTATAATTCCCAATCCCTTTAATCTGGATTTAAAAATTGCATTATTAAATAATGCTTTTTCTATATCAAATAGAAGTTTTCTTGTTTCCACAATAAGTTCTTTTGCTCTTTCTACAAATCCTTCGGGAAGGTCTTTTCTTACCCCTCCTGGAATCATATACATGTGATAGATACGTCCACCTGTCATCTCTTCAAAAAGGTCTAACCAGAAATCACGCATACCAACAGTCCACTGACCAATTACGCCCATTCCCAATGATCCAGCCTGTCCTCCCAGCCACATTAAAAAGCTGGCAAGACGAGACATTTCCAAGTTTAAAGTACGGATCCATTTTGCTTTTTTGGGAATTTCTATCCCTGCAAGTTCCTCTACAGCTGCAGAATATAAATATTCGTTTGTGTCAGGTTCAGGTACACAGATCCGGCAGACAATAGTAAAACCCTGAATGTATTTTCTTCGTTCTAACAGCTTCTCAAATCCACGATGCAGATAACCAACATGAGTTTTTGCCTGAACTATTTCATCACCGTTTATCGTGAGTTCGATAGCCATATTTCCGGTTACTCCAGGATGCTGAGGACCTTGCCATAATTTCGTATATTTGTGTGAATCTAGGTCAATAACAGGTTTCCCATTTTCCATTTCTGGGAATTTTGATCTATCTACCTTAAAATTATTGTATTTGCTTTTTGATTGTTTAGTCATCTTTCCTCCCTACGGTTGTAGATTGAGGGAATTTCTTATATAGTTTTTCTTTCATATATTTTTTTGGATCATTTTTTGTTCTTCCAGGACGCTGATAGAATGTTTTTTCTGAATATGCCAAAGTATCAAATTCTCTTTTCATCGGAGGTATCTCTTCCCAGCCTTCTAAAACAAACGACTCATCAACTTTTGGAGAGCCCGGAAAATTTATACCGAACATCTCTTTTAGTTCTCTTTGATATTGCCATGCATGAGCCCAAAGCTTATGAATAGAAACCATTTCAGACTTATCTCTATCAATAAAAACTTTAATTCCAAGATTAACCTTAATGTCATAATTATAAAGCATATAAGTTAATTGGAACTTATTATCTTCAATAAAATCTACAGCTTGTAAAAAAGCTAAGTGTGTAAAATTTTCCTGCTGTTTCAAGTAGGAAAGAACGAGTTCAAGATGCTCTTCTTTAATTGTAATGAAGTAAAGATCAGCTCTTTGATTTATAATTGATTCAATCTCAATTTTTTGTTTTAATCTATTTATTATATGTTCCATTCTCTCTCCTACCAGTTGTAATCCGGCATATTCCAATCTTTTATTACTTTCTTCTGATTTGCTTTGTACCAGTCGAAATTCTCAGCATATATATTCATCCCGTCACACTTCCCAGCCTTGATCTGCTTTTTAAGTTTATCAAAACCAGCTATCAAAGCTTCGGGACGTGGCATACATCCTGCTACATAAATATCTACTGGGATGTAATGATCAATGCGATTTATTGTATAATAGCTGTCATAATACATTCCACCATTTATCGTGCAGCTTCCCAGAGCTATCACAAATTTTGGACCCTGCATTTGTTCATAACTACGCACGATCCTTTTTATTGTCTTTATTGAAGCATAACCGCCGATCACAAAAACAGAAGCTTGTCTAGGTGTAGGCCTTGGGGCAATTCCGTATCGGAACATATCGAAACGGGCTGTCATGAGTGGTCTTAACTCAACAGCTCCGCAACCTGTTCCAAAAGCTAATATCCACAATGATTCAGCTCGTGCCCAATTAAGAAATTTCTCTAAATATTTGTTCAAAGGCTTAACAGGAGTTGGACGTGCATCACTAAATAATGTACGTTCCTTTTCCGATAATCCTTCGTTCGCAAGTTTCATCTCTTTTTCAATATTATTAATATTTTTTTTATTCACAATGTCTCCTTAAAAATAGGCAACTAAAATTATTGATAGAATTCCAATTAGAGTAGGCCATTTCAGGAAAAATCTCATCGATTGTTCCGGCCTGAATCTTGGAAAAGCTGCTCCCACAAAAACAGAGAACATATAAATCAAAAATGTTTTTACGACCATTATAGCAAGTGCAACAAATATATTTGCATGAGCTGCTCCACCAAAATATAGATTCATAAATAGAACCAGTTTTGCTGATCCAAATAAACCTCTATTGGTTTGTAATGTTGCAAGAAAACTGCTGTTCATTTCTATTGGAGGTCCAATTGGAATTTCCTGCGGAGCCAGCACAATACTGAATGGTGAATGCATATTCATTCCCAAAAGTGAGATCATAGCAGCAATTACTGCCAAAGGGTTTGTGAACAATGTCCAATTTAATATGCTCCCTTGTTGTGCTGCGACAATTGTTGTAATATTTAAAGTATTATATTGAATAGCAAGTGCCATTACAGATAAAGCAAATGGCACTTCAAAAGTACTCATTTGAGCCAAACCTCTTGCAATTCCTATCGGTGAATATGGATGTCCACCTTCACCAGCACCTAGAGCCATTCCCAACTGACCAAAGAAAATGAAATACATCACCAGAAGTAAATCTCCAGCCATGGAAAAATTAGAAAACACAACTGATCCAAATATCACCGGAATAAAAAGATATGTTCCAAGACCACCAGCTAAACGGAAGACAGGGCCCAAGTAAAACATATATCCGTGTGAAATTGAAACCCGTTTTGCATGAGTTTGCAAAATATCAATAAATGGCTGCCAAACTGGTGGACCATACCTTCCATGCACACGTGCATAGATCTTTCTAACAATTCCGCCCAGGGTAAGCCCGTATGCAGTAGCAACAAATACCGAGATTATGGCGTATAAAATTTTTGTTGTAATATTCATTTACGCTCCTAAAAAAATATATAATACTACAATATAAAGAATAATATGCAGTAAATATGTTTGTCCGTTTCCAGTGTAGACCTGACGGAATGTTCCAGCTAAAGAATTCGACCATTCACTTACAGAATTCCAGAAATTATTAATTCTTGGTTTGGTAAAACCACCCAGTGCTTTATACATATGAGAGAACATGTTATGAGCAAAATGTGTAGTCTGTGGAGATTCCGGTCTCTCGGCAGAATATACAATATTAAATTGTTTAACCTTCTGCATTCTACCGTTTAGCAATATTAGGAATATAAGTGGAATAACAAAAACACCCATCGTGATCATCATTACCATATTCCCGTTCCAATAACCCAATGAACTTGTTACATTGTAACCATCAATTTGAATTGTAGTGGCAAAATAATTTCCAACAATTTCATTTAATGGATTTATGATTAAATTTGGATACATTGAAATTGCCATGATTCCCATCATAAAAATTACTTGAGGGATTAAATACCAGATCGGTGCTTCCTTAACATTTTGATGTTCATATTTTAATTGTCCCAAGAAGATCGTATGTATCAAGCGGTACAAATATAGGAAGCTTACGCCACTTGCAAAGAATAGAACTCCGGCTTGCATAAACCACCCTTTTTCTATGAAGGATGAATAAAGCAGCCATTTGGAACCAAAACCAGATAATGGTGGAACACCAGATACTGCAATAATTCCAATTAAAACTGAGATATATGAGATCGGCATTTTCTTAATTAATCCACCCATTTTATACATGTCTCTTGTTCCGGTTCGATGTATTACACCTGCAATTGCTATAAAGATCATTGCCTTGAACATAAAGTGATTTATAGATAGATAGAGTGCAGAGATCCAACCTAAATGACTTAGAAGTCCAATAGAAGCAACGATATATCCAACCTGGCTCATACTGGAATATGCCAGAAGTTTTTTTGCATCTTCCTGAAAAGCTGCTAAAAATGCTCCGACAATTGCAGTGAGTGCACCCAACCAACCGATCCAGTAGAATATATTGAAAGATGGAGAGTGTTTTATATAGGAAATTGCAACAAGCAGAATTCCAAAAACTCCGGCTTTACTCAGCACAGATGAGATGAATGGTGTCATATCATCTTCAGCTTCAGAATAGGCTCCTGGAACCCAGATATGAACTCCGAGAGAACCCGATTTTATAAGGAATCCAAGTGAAAGCAGAATCATTGAGATTACAGGTAACTTAACTGTTGCTATACCACTAACCAAACTTGAACCCTCTATTAGATATGGGGCAAATCCAAAACCTGCCAGCATTAAATATGCACCAGCTAAAGAGAATGTTATGTATGTAAGTGCTGGAACTTTTGCTTTCTCACCTCTTATTATTAGCAGATAAGAAGCGATCGTCATGAATTCCCAATTTAAGAAGAAAGTTAAATAGCTATCTGCAACCAGTAAATTTCCCATTGAGAAGATCATCATTAAAAGGAACCCATAAAATCCCTTCCCTAACTCTTTCCTGTTCATTGTAGAAATGATGATTATACCACTTCCAATTATGAAGATGATTCCAAATAATGATTGTAGATGTGTTTCCATTGGATACAAATAATATCCATATAGCGCAACAGCTGCTATTGAAATTACTGCTTTGAATTTTGATTTTAAGAAATTGATCAAATACATTCCAAATATTGCAGCAATTGGTAGATAATTCACTGGATTGAACAAGTAAACTCTTGTCATAATCCAAAATGAAACTAAGAATATTAATAAAACAAAAACTGTAATTGGGAAGACCTGAGATAACCCAGGTTGTTTTTCAACCTCGTTTTCACTTTCATTCTTAATTGCATATCCAAACCAGCGGAAAAGATAGAATGCTTCAAATAATGAACCAACTAATATTGCAGTAAGTACTAAATAATATTTTGTTGCTATAAGAATTTTAACAAGTTCCCATTTTGCCCAGAATCCAGGGAATGGTGGAAGACCAGCTAAAGCAAATAACAAAACTCCAAATAATAGTAACAATGGAAGATTATTTCGGAGAGCTGACCAATCTTTGATATTACTCTTTTGTACAATCCCCGTAAGCCAGAAGAGTCCCGCTTTTGCTAAGAAATGATTAATGAAGAATCCACCTGCAATTAACAAGATCATTCCATCTGTTAATCCAATTTTAAATGCAAATGACACAACCGCAACAACCAATCCCATTTGTGCAATTGATGAATAACCCAATAATCTTTTGGGATTTGTTTGTTTAATACCAATTAGATTTGAGAACAAGAAAGTTACAATTCCCGCACCTATAAATACAGATAGATATTCACTTGAGAGTAGTGGAAGTATCTTATAGAAAACAAAAAGAATTGCTGCTGAATTTACAACAGCGATCACAGAAACAATTCCCGAATTTACAGCTTCATAAACATCTAACGCCCAGCCATTTGCAGGGAACGGTTTCAACTCTATAAAAATAGAAATAAGTAAAATGAATACTGAAAAGACACCTGTCTTCATCGCTAATAGTGAAGAGCTTCCAATTATGGAATCAAGATTGAGATTGCCTGTGAAATAATATATAAAGGTTACTCCGAGTAAGAAGAATGTGGAAGTGATCCCTCCGGCAAGCATATATTTAAATCCAGCAGAAAATGATTTTTTGTTTTCATCAAAACTAATAAGAGCATAAGTAGAAATTGATACGATCTCTAAAAATACAAATATATTAAACAGGTCTCGCGTCATCACCAATCCGTTCACGCCCATTATCAAAATTAAATATAAGATCAATCCTGAAATATGGGTTTTTATAAATTTCTTAAAAAGGAATATTGCAGACATCAATCCAGCTATATTTGCAAAAAGCAGTACGAATGATTCCAACAAACCTAATTTTAAATTGATTGATAGAGGTGCTAAAAAACCTGCCGTGTGAAGTATCAGAGATGGTTTCCCTAAAATTGTAAATTGATAAAACCACTCAAATATTACTGCAATATTAAATAGTAGAATTCCATATAGGAAAGTTAACGACCATTTTCTTCCAACTTTATCAATAACAGATAACAGAAATCCAGCAGCAAGAGATACAATTAGAATATATATTGGATTTACCATTTCAACTCCTGATAATCATCTATTGAAAGCGATTTGTTTTTTTGATATAACTTTATTACGAAACTTAACATTAGAGCTGTTACTGCCAATCCTATAACAATTGCGGTTAAAACAAGAGCAGAAGGAATTGGGTCTACAACAGCATTTACAGCATTCTTAATGTCTACACTTGCATCAATTATTGGTGCAGTTTTACCACGAATATACCCAATTGAAACGATAATAATATGAACTCCGGTATCAACAATCGAAAACCCGATCACTATCTTTATCAAATTCTTTTGAGTTAGCATTCCGTATATTCCGATGATCAGGAGTAAAAATCCCAGTATTAGAGCGAATATCATTATTCTCCTCCCATTTTATCTATAATTGTTGTAAGCTCGGAACCCACCTTTAGACCTACAAGTGAATAGATCAGTGGGATAGCTCCAGCACTTAATACCTTTCCAAAATTCCCCATTGGTAAAATTGCAGGATCAAGAAAGCTGTTCATTCCTATTAGTAAAACACCTAAAAGCCCGATGACAACATAAAACACACCGGATAAAGATTCAACGAATAACAAAATTGTGTGATTGAATTTCAAATTTATATCTGCAAGAATTAATAATAAAAATGCGGTTGTTATAAGCACTCCACCTTGGAATCCACCGCCGGGTGTAAGGTGACCATGAGTGAATATGTAAACTCCCGTTAAAATTATTAGAACGAATAGAAACTGCGATCCGGTTTGTAATAATTCAGAAGATTTTCTAGATTTTTTGCTTGTTTTTTTCTTCCTTAGTAGGAAGCCTACGCCGGCGGTTGCCAGAAATAGAACGGTTACTTCGCCCAATGTATCTAACCCACGATATGTTACGATAACTGCTGTAACCACATTTTGCGTGTTCAGATCATTTACCGATCCTTCAACATATTTAGAAGATAGTTCACCAAGTTCTTCATGGAAATCAAAATCTCTTAAGAAAGGAAGAAACATCAAGATTAAACCAAGAATTGCAAGTAAGACAAATATTCTCTTAATCATCCAGATCTCCTTTTCTTATCTTTTTAAGTGTGAAGATAAAGATGATCGTTGTTAGCCCAGAGCCAATTGCTGCTTCCGTCATTGCTACATCAGGTGCTGCAAGCATAAGATATATCACACTCGCTAACAGGCTTATAACTCCAGCGCTAATAATTGCAGCCAGCAAATTCTTTAATCGAATTGCTAAAAATGCAGCTATGATCATTATTATTCCTAAAACTATTATTATTATGGAGATCATTTTTCTTCTCCTTGATGTTCTATATTATCATCAGCCAAATCATCTTTTACGGAACGACTTGTAAGTTTAGTTCCTGCAAAATGTGCTGCTCTTGCCAATGCATTTGAGGAGATCGGGTTAGTAAATATCACGAACAAAATTATTATTACCATTTTTCCAAAACAGCCGCATTCGTAATGACCAATCGAAATTCCAGCAAGAAATAAAATTGAACCCAGCGTTGTAGCTTTTGTTCCTGCCTGCATTCTATTATATACATCCGGCATCCGCAATATTCCTAATGCTCCCAAAAACAGTAAAATAGATCCAGCTAATGTAACAATTGCACCAATTAATACCATCATATCCCCCTCTCCAGATAACGGGCGATAGCCACAATCCCAACAAAACTTATCAACCCATAAACTATTGCCACATCAAGATATACAACACGATTTAAATAATAGGCAATAAATACGATAAGGGAAATCGAAATAATGGTCATTCCATCTAAAGCAACAGCTCTATCTGCAATGGTAGGACCCAAGATCAATCTTACAAAAGACAACACAATACCAGCAAGTGCTATAATTGCTGCTATATTATAAATTAGATCAGCCAAAGATCACCTCCAAATATTTTTCAAATTTACTCACTATCTGTTTTGTTGCACCTTCAATATCATCGGAAGTAACATCGATCCAGTGAATATAATAATCTTCCCCATTTGTTTCTACCGTTAATGTGCCCGGTGTTAACGTGATCGAATTTGCAAGGATGGTTCTTCCTAATTTTGATTTCAGTTTAGTTTTCACTTTTACAATACCGGGATTTATTGGTATTGTAGGGTGAATAACTCTGAAGGCAACATCAAGATTCGATTTTAACAATTCCCACGAAAAAACAAATATGTAGATCAGGAAGTAGAAAATTGCTTTTGGATTTAGGTTAAACTCAGAGAATATAGTTGCTTTTGAAAAAAATATAATCGTGAGTAGCAACGATACAATGGCTCCAATAATTATTTCCTGCTGATCTGTTCCTGCCAAGAGGACCCATACGATCAGTAGAGAGATAAAAAACAAAAAACCTTTTTTCATTATTTATAGCTCCTTTTATGTTCTTATTGCATTTAATAAAAGTTCAAAATGATAATCTATAATATCTTCAGGGCTAAAATCTGTTATTGATTTTTCACTTAAAATGCTACTTGGCATAATACCCGTGAAATTTCCCCAAAGTGCTAACGATAATTTATCTGCATCAATATCTTTCTTAATAGTTTTGTCTGCTTGTCCTGCTTTTATAATATCTGAAATTATATTATTGAT
>JABIME010000129.1 GCA_018654125.1 Candidatus Cloacimonadota bacterium | reverse complement strand
TTCAAAACCTTTTTTTAAAAGATCAGAAATTATTGGGAAGAAAGCATTATTTAAAACAACAGAACCCTGACTTCCTCCAAAAAGAAAGATCTTTTTTGTATCTGCACGTAAACCAAATTTCTCAAAATTTATTGCATCTTTCTCAGTAACAGCATTTTGATTTATTGGATTCCCTGAATAAGCTGCTTTTTCTTTTGGTAAGTGTTTTATCGCATCGTGATTTCCAACAAATATCTTTGAAGCATATTTGCTTAATATTTTTGTAGTTGCACCCGGATAACTATTTTGTTCCTGCAAAAAGATTGGAACTTTTTGTAAATGAGCAGCATAACCAACTGGGCCACTTACAAACCCACCAGCTCCTAAAAATGCATTAGGCTTAAATTTACGAATAATTTTCTTTGAATCTATAATACTTTTAATAAGCTTAAATGGAAATTTAATATGTGCTAAAGTAATTTTACGGTAGAATTTTTGAACATTGATCTCAGCAAAATCTAAATTGTGTCTCTTTGCCAGCTGCTGTTCCATGCTGTTCCTATTACCTACAAAAAGAATTTGAACTCCTTCCTTCATTAATTCTTTTGCGATGGAAATTGCGGGAACTATGTGTCCACCTGTTCCACCTGCAGCAATAATAACTTTCCTGTTTTTCATCAATAAAAATCCTTTAGTAGCTCTGCAAGGTCTGTTTTTTTGCACTAATATTCAACAGAAGCCCAACAGAGAACGAATTGACCAATAATGATGTTCCACCATAACTTATAAATGGTAATGTAACACCAGTTGTTGGCAATATTGCCATCGAAACACCAATATTGACCATTGCATTGAAAAATATATTCATTCCTAACCCAATACCTGCTAACTTTAAGAATATATCGTCTTGGCGCATAGAATTAATTATGGTTCTTATAAAAAGGAGCATGAATAGTGCAATTACAAGAAGTGCTCCCAAAAATCCGAATTCTTCGCCGATAATAGAAAATATGTAATCTGTTTTTGCTTCGGGTAAGAAGTAGTGCTTCCCAGTGCCTCTTGCGGGCATTGTTCCAGTTAACTTTCCACCAGATAAAGAGAGCAAGCTTTCTTTAACCTGATACTCTTTATCTCCGGTATAATTACCTGTTTTATTCATAGCTTTATGGAAGAGTGAGTACTTTTTATAAATATTCATTCTTTCGGAACGATATGTAGGACCAAATTGGATTATTACTATTCCCGCAAGAATGCATATAGAAAGAATTAATGCAATTGTTGATAATCTTATTTTTGCAATAAATAGTAGTGATAGCAGTGTTAATCCAGAGATTATTAATGGACTGAAATGTTTTTCCGCTAATATAAGCGAATAAATTATTAGTGTAATAAATATGAGCTGGTTAAAATGTTCAAAAAACTTTTTGGGTCTTGTATCATCAATTTTCCTTTTGAATTTATCTAGAATATGTGCGAAGTAAAAAATTAGAATTATGCGTGCCAGTAAACTTGGTTGAATATTTATCTTCCAAATACGAATACTTCTTACAGCCCCTTTAACTTCATCACCAAAAACGAGTACAGATATGAGCATGAGAATAGTGATAATTAGTAATGGGAAGATGAGTTTTCTAAATTTCTCAAGATCTATTATCTTGAATGCAAAATATACGGAGCCGATAGAGAGAAAAAGCCAGATGATCTGACGATAGAAAAAAAACATGGATGAGCGTACAGAACTTATGTTAAGTTGCATGAAAATACCTATTGTAATCAATACGATATATGTAAAAAGAATATAAATATCGTACTGAGCAATGAAGGTTTTGGCTTTCATTTTTTTAGCCCTAAAACAATTTGTTTAAAAGTATTTCCACGTTCTTCAAAATTGTTAAATCTATCGTAACTTGTACAAGCTGGCGAAAGAACAATAATGTCTCCCTTTTTAGAATCGGAAAATGCTTTAACGATAACATCTTCAAATTCTTTAATGGACTCGTTCTCAACAAATCCATCGAATGTTGTTTTCATTTCATCTATTGTATCGCCTGTAAGATACACTTTTTTTGCTTTTTTTTGTAAGAAAGGAATCAAAATACTATAATCTTCTCCTTTACCGGCTCCACCCATAATGATTCTAATTTTTGCATCAAAAGATTGTAAGGCAAATTTTACAGAATCTGTATTAGTAGCTTTAGAATCGTTGTAAAATTTTATTCCATCGATCTCTACAACGTATTCCATACGATGGGTAAGAGGTGAAAAAGTTTCTAATGCTTTCTGAATAATATTTCTTTCTATATTAAAAGATGAAACTGCCAAAATTGCACACATCATATTTGAGATATTGTGTGGACCTTTAATTGATGCGTTTTGAACCGAATATTCTTTTGAACCTAAAATTATTGATCCATTCTTAAAGTAAATATTTGCTTTTGGATCTGGAGAAAAATATTTGAGAGTTGAATTAATTTTATCAGTGAATTTTGCAGAAGTTGTGTCATCCAAATTTAGAATTGCCAAATCATCTGAATTTTGATTATTAAAAATATTAAATTTGGTTTCTGCATAATCTTCAAAACTTTTATAACGATTCAGATGGTCCGGAGTAATATTAAGTATTGCAGCAACATCTGCTTTAAATGTATCAATAAGTTCAAGTTGAAAACTGCTGAGCTCTAAAACTATAAAATCAATTTCCTCTTTTTCTATTGGGAATGAAGAGAAAGCAACACCAATATTTCCAGCTAAGATCGAGCTATGTCCTGCAGTTACAAGAATATGATGGATCAGGCTGACAGTTGTACTTTTACCATTCGAGCCGGTTACGGCAATTATCTTACTTCTCTTGTGTTTGATCCTATAACAAAATTCAATTTCACTGATAACTTCAATATCTCGTTTATAAGCTTCTTGTAAAATTGGAATATTGCCGGGAATTCCCGGACTTACAATTAATACTTCATTATTGAGAAGTTTTTCTGTATGTCCGCCAAATTCACATAAAAAAGTTTCTTTGATCTTTTTGGAATTTGAAACTTCGCTTTCGGCTTTATACTCACTTATAAAAGCAATACCACCAAGCTCATTTACTTTATTGGCGGCAGAAATACCGCTTCTAGCCATTCCAAGAATACCAAATTTTCTATCTTTAACTTTCATTTCCTACCTTAGTTTTAAGGTTGCTAAACCCACACCAACAAGTAATGCAGCAATTATCCAAAACCTTATCACTATCTTCTCTTCTGAAATTCCTTTAAGTTCGTAATGATGATGTATAGGAGCGCAGAGAAAAGCTCGTTTTCCGGTTCCCGTTTTGCGTCTTGTATATTTAAAATAATATCGTTGAATTATTGTTGAAAGTGCTTCCATTACAAATACTCCACCAATAATTGCAAAGAAGATCTCTTCTCTTAAAAGTACTGCAAGAACAGCTAGAATTCCACCTAAAGAGAGCGATCCGGTATCACCCAGAATTATCTGGGCTGGTTTAACATTGTACCACAAGAACCCGAGTAACGTTCCAATAAGTGCAGCTATAAAAACCGTAAGCTCACCAGCATGCCTGATAAAATCTAAATTTAAATATTCTGCGATACCATAATGCCCTTTTATGTAAGCCATAATTCCAAGCCCTAAAGCTGCTATAGCAACGGTTCCACCTGCTAATCCATCTAAGCCGTCTGTTAAGTTTACAGCATTAGAGGTTGCAGTTACCATGAAAACTACAAACGGGATAAAAAGTAATTTTAATTGGATAGAATTTCCTTTTAAAAATGGTAGATTGATCTTTGTTATTGCATCTGGATCTTGTGCACTATAATATAAAGCAAATGCAATTAGTAACCCTAAAGATATCTGAGACAGTAGTTTGTATTTTGCGATCAATCCTTTTTTTGCTTTCAAAAAGTTTTTAAGGTAATCATCTAAAAAGCCTGTTGCGCCCAGCCAGATTGTTGTAATTATCATTATTAAAACATAACTATTTATAAGATTATTCCATAAAAGTACAGAAAGCAGAATACTGCAAATAACTATGAGACCACCCATAGTTGGAGTTCCTTCCTTTTCTTTGTGTGAAATTGGAACATACTCATTTATGCTTTCTACAGCTTGGTGTTTTTTAAGCATATTAATAAACTTGGGTCCTAACAAAATCGAGAAAAATATTGCAGTAATAAAAGCTGCGATAGAGCGAAATGTAACATACTGGAATACTCTGAATAAATTATATCCGAGTATTTCGGTATCGGCTAAAGGGGCAAAAAGGTGATAAAACATTTTTTAGATCCTTCCTATTATTTTTTCTAATTTAATTCCATGAGAAGCTTTTATGAGAACAACAGCATTTTCTGGAATTTCTTCCAATATTTCTGAAGACAATAACTTCTCAACATCATTGTAATGTACATCGGCATTGAATGCATGTGATGCTGATCCAACAGAAATTAACTGTTTATAATCCATCTCTTTAAGCACGATCAACATATTATTGTGCAGTTCATCTGTCAATTTACCAAGTTCAAGCATATCTCCCAAAATTGCATAATGTGGTTTAGTAACCTCATATTCATTCCAAAATTCAATTGCAGCTCTCATAGAATCAGGATTTGCATTATAACAATCAACCAGAAGTGTTTTCCCATTTTGTTTTAAGATTTCCATTCTTTGGGAAATTTTTAGTGGCTTATTCAATCCGATTTGAATAGTATCTTCCTCTATCTGTAATTTTGTTGCAATTGCAACAGAAATTCCTGCATTGAGTGTGAATTCCTTAAAAGGTGTTGGAATGGAAAATTCAGATTCATTCACTTTAAATTTAGTAATATCATTTTCTGATTGAATATCGGTAAATCTAAAATCAGAATTTAAAGAAGAACCAAAAGACATACCAACAAATCTTCTAAATCTTTCGTCATCTGCAGGGAAGAACTTCTCTTTTAGTTCAGGTTGGAAGAGTGCGGTCTTCTCTTTAAATACCCCAAGCTCATCTCTTAAAAACTCAAGATGTGAAGCACCAATAGAAATTATTACACCAATGTCTGGTTGTGTGATCTCGGCTAGTTTCTCAATTTCACCAAACTGATTTGTTCCAAGCTCTAATACTGAATATGTATACTTAGGATCAAGCCTGAAGATCGTTTTAGGAACACCAATCAGATTATTTTCATTTCCCAATGTTTTGTGCGTAAGTGCCTTCTCAGAAAGTATATTGTACAAATACTCTTTTGTTGTAGTTTTTCCAAAACTTCCAGTTAAAGCAATTGTTGTCAGATCGAACTGATCTTTATATATTTTTGCAAGAAGAGCGTATGCTTCTAGGGTATCTTTTACTCTTATGATATTTGTTGAACTACTTTGATAATCCATGTTTACCACAGCCCAGCAGTTTTTCTTTTTTAGTACTTTCTCAACATAATCATGACCATCAAAATTATCACCATTAAGAGCAAAGAATAGCGAGTTATCTTTAATGGAACGTGAATCAGTTGAGATGTTCTCTATAAATGGATTATTGTTAATAACCAGATTTTGCTGGAATATTAATTCCAGTTGGAGAAGATCTATTGGAAGTGAAAGTAGTTCATTATATTCATGCGAATGTGAAAGTGCATTTTCTGCTTCTTTTATATCATCAAATTCTGTTCTTTTGCCTTTGATCTCCTGATATTTTTCATGACCTTTTCCGGCAATGAGTACAACATCATTCTCTTCTGCAAAATTTATAGCAGTTTGAATAGCTCTTTTACGGTCACGGATTATCCAGAATGGAATTTCTGCATCTCGAGTGATGTCTCTGATAATGTCAGCAGGCTCTTCATCACGCGGATTATCGTTTGTTATTATTATTCTATCGGCAATTTTGCATGCTGCTAACATTTTTGCACGTTTGGTTTTATCTCTACTGCCACCTGCCCCGAAAACGCAGATCATTTTTTCTTCTTTAATCTCATTTAATGTTTCAAGTACATTCTGCAGTGCATCGGGTGTGTGTGCATAATCCACATAAATACCAATGCTGCGGTCAGTTACAACTTGCTGTAGTCTACCCGGGATGCAATCTATACTTGCAATTGATTTGATGATCTGTTTTGAGCTTGATTTTCCCAAAAGGTTCAAAGCTATAGAAAATGCGGTTGCAGTATTAAAGATATTATACTTACCTATTAGTTTAATTTTAAGTTGGAATTCTCGCCCTTCAAAGTTTATTTTGAAGTTAGAACCGGAAATACTGTAATCATGTTTTCCAATCTTTACTTCACCTTCTACAAAGGAAATTCCATATTTTGTGAATGAACATTTTTTGTATAATCTTTCACCATGCTCATCATCAATATTTATAAAACCTATATCTGCATTTTCAAATAATTTAAATTTTGTTTTAGCATATTCATTTAAACTAACATGAAAATCAAGATGATCTTGGGTAAGATTAGAAAAAACAGCAGTATGGAAATGTATTGCGAATGTTCTATCTAAAGAGAGTGCATGTGATGAGACTTCCATGATAATAAATTCAACATTTTCATCTATCATTTTGCAGAATATTGTATTTAGGTCTAATATATCGGGAGTTGTTCTGTCGGATTTGTAAACAACTCCATTTATTGAGTACCCCAGAGTTCCAATTAAACCAACATTCTTCCCATTTCCTAATAAGATTTGTTCTAAAATATTTGCAATTGTCGTTTTCCCATTTGTTCCAGTTATTCCTATTATTTTAAGTTTTTTAGAAGGATCATCAAAGAACAATGCAGCTAATATGGCGGTTGCTTTACGAGCATTTAGAACAACAATTTGCGGAATATCAATTTCTAATTCTCTCTCAACAATTAATAATTCAGCACCTTCTTTAACAGCCATTTTAGCATAATTGTGTCCATCAACTATAAAACCGAAAATACAAACAAAAACAAAACCTTTTTTTATACTTCTTGAATCAGTTTGAATACCTGAATATTCTTTTAATGGATTTGTATTTATGGCTTCTATAAGAAGTCCATGTTTCTTAAGTTCTGCAATTATCTGTGCAGATGAGATCATTTTGCTGTTACTGTACATACATCTCCAAATTTAATACTAGAGCCCGGATTTATTGATTGGACTGTGATGATTCCATTCCCTTGGATTACCAGTTTAACGTTACTTCTATTAGATATAGCAATTGCTTTTCTAAGGCTTAGCCCTATTAGATTTGGCATTGCGTAACTATCAACATTCAATTGAGCTGTATCTTGTTTATTGTCAAGATTAAGGATGATAGTCTCATTTTTATCAAAAGAAGTATTTGGTTTTGGATATTGATCGATTACTATTTTGTCT
>JABIME010000128.1 GCA_018654125.1 Candidatus Cloacimonadota bacterium | reverse complement strand
GTTACCTGAACTTTCAGATATTTCATCAATCCTGACAATGCCTCATCGGAAATATCCATCGCGTTCAGAACAAATCCTTTGTCCTTGTTTTCAGGAAGAAAACTAAGATCTACCATTTCAATGGCAGTCAGGAGCAAAATACCACTTCCCATTTTGCCGGCAGCACCCAGAACTGTTACATTTTGTAATCTTTCAGCATAATTCATAATTTTTTCGCTCTCCCGTATATTTTTCTGTATTTAATAATCTTTATGTTCTACCAAGTGGGCTTCCGCTTTTCTAGAAAAGCTTTCATTCCTTCAGCACCTTCTTTTTCAAAAAGTGAAGCAAAAGCATTAGCTTCGATTTCGCAACCTGAAGTAAAATCAGTATTGAAACCATCTCGGGTTGCCTTTTTTATTAATTTAACTGCTTCCGGACCTTTGGATGCAATTTTGCGAGCGATCGATAAAGTTTCTTCCATCAGGTTTTCCGGCTCTACAATTTTTTGTACTAATTTCAATCGATAAGCTTCGTCTGCATTGATCATATCCGCAGTATATAGTAGGTACAAAGCATCTGCCAAACCAACGAGACGGGATAATCTTTGTGTTCCGGCAAATCCGGGTGTTAAACCCAAATTTACTTCCGGTTGACCAAATTTCGCTTTAAAGCTTGCAATTCGGAAATCACAGGACATTGCTAATTCGCAACCACCACCAAGAGCAAATCCGTTAATTGCAGCAATTACAGGTTTTGACAGTTTTTCAATTTTATCGAAAACGCTTTGACCGAATATCGAAAATTCATAACCCTGTTTTTGAGTTTTGTCACACATTTCGGAAATATCTGCTCCAGCTACAAAAGCTTTCCCTTCTCCAGTAACTACTACAACATCTATCTCATCATTTCCTTCAATATCATCCAGCAACAAATCCATTTCTTTAAAGAAATTTGTATTGAGTGCATTCAAAGCTTCCGGACGTGATATTGTGATAACTCCAATATTATTTTCTATTGCTAATTTCAGTATTTTATATTCCATAATCTACCTAAAATTATTCACTTAAAACCGCACGTCCAATCACCATACGTTGAATTTCAGAAGTCCCTTCATAGATTTCTGTGATGCGTTGGTCTCTGTACAAACGTTCGACCTTATTTTCTTTTATATATCCGTATCCACCGTGTATTTGAACAGCAGTATGACAAACCCGGTGAGACATTTCAGAAGCAAAAACCTTGAGCATAGCAGCTTGTTTAGTGTAACTAGGTTGTTTAGATTCTTTCATCCAGGCTACCCTGAATAAAAATGTTTTTGCCAATTCCACTTCCATAGCCATATCAGCAATTTTATTAGCAATTACAGGTTGATAAGCTAATGGTTTACCGAATTGCACTCTCTCCTTGGCATATTTTACAGCTTCTTCAAGAGCAGCTTCAGCAATTCCAATAGCTTGAGCTGCAACACCAATCCTACCACCATCCAACGTTCCCAAAGCAATGCTGAGTCCTTTATTTTCTGCACCAACCAGAGCTGAAGCCGGAACTTTGCAATCAGAGAAGATTAGTTCTGTGGTACTAGATGATCTAATACCCATTTTGTTTTCATGATTACCAATCTCAAACCCTGGGGTTCCTGTTTCTATAAGGAAGGCAGAAATTCCTTTGGCTCCCAAGTCAGGGCTTGTTTGTGCAAATACGAGAGCTAAATCTGCAAATCCACCATTTGTAACAAAGTTTTTTGTTCCATTTAAGATGAAATGATCACCATCTTTAACAGCAGATGTTTTTAATGATCCAGGATCACTTCCCGAGTTTGGTTCTGTTAAGGAAAAACATCCTATATATTCACCTGTTGCCAGTTTTGGTAAGTATTTCTTTTTCTGTTCTTCAGTGCCGAAATGTACTATGGCATCGTTAAACAGGGAGTTTTGCACGGTTACGCAAACACTGGTACCTGCATCTCCTTTACTCAGCTCCAGCATTGTGCCAGCATAAGCAATATATCCACTATCAAAGCCATCATATTCTTCGGGAATGCTCATTCCCATAAATCCCAATTCTCCCAGTTTTTTGATAGCTGCTTCGTTCACAAGTCCTTTTTCATCCAACTCTTCAGCAAAAGGTTCCAATTCGTTCTTAGCAAATTTCTTAGCTTCGTTAATGATCATTTGCTGTTCTTCATTAAATTTAAAATCCATCTTCTAACTCCAAATATTTATTTAAAAAATCATGTTACATATTTCTTCTATACTGCCCACCCACCTCAAATAAGGCGTGAGTGATCTGCCCAATCGAACAGATTTTAGTGGCTTCCATCATCATTTCAAATACATTTCCATTGCTGGCTGCACATTCCTTCAAATTATTCAAAACAACTTCTACATTCTCTTCTTGAGTTTTGTGTAGTTCTTGTAGCATGCTGATCTGATATTCTTTTTCTTCAGTAGTAGCACGGATGATTTCACCCGGTAAAATTGTAGGAGAACCTTTGGAAGAAATAAAAGTATTTACACCCATTATTGGAAGTTCTCCCGAAAGTTTCAGCATCTCATAATACATTGATTCTTCTTGTATCTTGCTACGTTGATACATGGTTTCCATAGCTCCAAGAACACCTCCTCTTTCTGTAATCCTGTCAAATTCTGCCATTACAGCTTCTTCCACCAAATCAGTAAGTTCTTCTATTATGAATGCACCTTGTAAGGGATTCTGATTTTTCGTCAAACCAAGTTCGTGGTTTATAATCATCTGAATAGCCATTGCTCTTCTTACAGATTCTTCAGTAGGTGTTGTAATCGCTTCATCGTATGCATTTGTATGTAAAGAGTTACAGTTGTCATAAATTGCATAAAGAGCCTGTAGAGTGGTTCGTATATCATTGAAATCTATTTCCTGAGCATGCAGTGACCTTCCTGAAGTTTGAATGTGATATTTTAGCTTTTGAGAACGGTCATTTGCCTTATACTTCAATTTCATGGCTTTGGCCCAGATAAGCCTGGCAACCCTGCCCAAAACAGAATATTCAGGATCAAGACCATTAGAGAAAAAGAAAGATAGATGCGGAGCAAACTTGTTAATATCCATTCCCCTTGAAACATAATATTCTACATACGTAAATCCATTGGCAAGTGTGAGTGCAAGCTGTGTGATGGGATTTGCTCCTGCTTCTGCTATGTGATACCCTGAAATGGAAACTGAATAGTAATTTCTAATGTTGTGTTGAATGAAATATTCCTGAATATCACCCATTACTTTCAGTGAAAAATCTGTTGAGAAAATGCATGTATTCTGGGCTTGATCTTCCTTCAGAATATCAGCTTGAACTGTACCACGAATAATGCAAAGTGTATCAGCTTTAATCTTATTATAAACATCTTCTGGTAAAACAAGGTCACCCGTAACTCCCAACAACATAAGCCCTAACCCATTATTGCCTTCTGGTAAATCTCCTTGGTACGTAGGACGTTTTGTTCCTTTCTTTTTATAAATAGCTACAATTTTCTTCTCTATTTCATCTTCCAGATTGTTTTCTTTAATATAGAGTTCACATTGTTGATCAATAGCTCCATTGAAATAATACCCAACCATCATTGGTGCCGGGCCATTTATTGTAATCGAAACGGATGTCATGGAATCAGCCAAATTAAATCCTGAATAGAGTTTTTTTAGATCATCAAGGCATGATATTGAAACGCCACTATTTCCAATTTTTCCATATATATCCGGTCTTCGATCAGGATCTTCTCCATACAAAGTTACCGAGTCAAAAGCTGTTGAAAGTCTCTTGGCTGGTAATCCCAAGGAAACATAATGGAATCTTTTGTTAGTTCTTTCAGGCCCACCTTCTCCTGCAAACATACGAGTAGGATCTTCACCTTCTCTTTTGAAGGGGAAAACTCCGGCAGCATAAGGAAATTCGCCAGGAACATTTTCTTTTAAATTCCATCTCAGAATATCTCCCCAAGCTTTATAGGAAGGCAGAGAAATTTTGGGAATTTGCAAATGAGATAAACTCTCGGTATGAGTAGCAATTTTGATCTCTTTATCTCGAACTTTAAAGCTGTAATAATCGTCTTTATAAAGCTTCTTCTTACCTTCCCAATTTTCAATGATCTTCTTATTAAAACCATCCAGCTCTAATTCAATTTCATCATATTTTTGCTTCAGTGTCACTTTCGAATTCACATCATCAAGAATTTCCTCAGAACACTTCAGATTATATAGTTTTTGCACTAAATCACTTTGTTCTTCAACCCAGTTATTATAATTTCTAACAGTATCACTGATCTCAGACAAATATCGGGTTCTATTGGGTGGAATTATAAAGATCTTTTCACTTATTTCATCGGGATGCTCGATAGTGGAAGAAAAATCTTCACCTGTTTTTTTCTTAACTATATTCATAAGTGCATGATAAAGTTCGTTCACGCCGGGATCGTTAAAATGTGAAGCAATTGTTCCATAAATAGGCATGCTGTCGATGTCATCATCCCAAAGGCTATGATTTCTTTGATACTGTTTTTTTACGTCTCCTAAAGCATCTAGAGACCCTCTTTTATCGAACTTATTCAAGGCAATTATATCTGAGAAATCCAGCATATCGATTTTTTCCAATTGGGTTGCAGCACCATACTCAGGTGTCATCACATACATCGAAACATCGCAGTGATCTACTATCTCAGTATCGGACTGACCAATACCGGATGTCTCTAAAATAACAAGGTCATAACCTGCAGTTTTTACAATATTTACAGCATCACTTACATATTTAGATAAAGCCAAATTAGACTGTCGAGTTGCCAGCGATCTCATATAAATCCGTGAGTTATTGATGGAGTTCATGCGAATTCTATCGCCAAGTAGTGCACCACCAGTTTTTCTTTTTGAAGGATCAACCGATATTATAGCTATCGTTTTATCTTCAGAATCCGCTAAAAATCTTCTCACTAGTTCATCAACCAATGATGATTTCCCAGATCCACCAGTTCCGGTTATGCCAATTACTGGTGTTGATTGATCTTTTGCAATGGAACTGACTTCTGTTAAAAAGTCTTTTACTTCCTCCGGATAATTTTCGGCAGCTGAAATAAGCCTGGCAACATTATTAACTTTATCTTCTGTAGATTGTAATCCCTTAATCGTGGTTTTGTTGTTTTTTCCTGTGGGAACATCAACTGATTCGAGCATATTATTGATCATACCCTGAAGTCCCATAACTCTTCCATCATCGGGTGAATATATTCGTGATACGCCATATTCATGCAGCTCTTTTATCTCATCTGGAAGAATTACTCCACCACCACCGCCAAATACTTTTATATGAGCACAATTTCTCTTCCTAAGAAGATCTAACATATGCTTAAAGAACTCTACATGACCACCCTGATAAGATGTGATT
>JABIME010000127.1 GCA_018654125.1 Candidatus Cloacimonadota bacterium | reverse complement strand
TTGCAGAATGTTTATCTCATCAATGATTTTTGGAGAAACTACTTTCACTTCCCAGCAAATTGCTTCTTCTGTAATTATCTTATAGAGCTCTTCACGCTTCTTTTCTGTTAGCTTTTTCGAATCATTAAGTCCTGGAATTTGTTTGTTCAGATCTAAGATCACCGCAGCTGTTACAACCGGACCTGCTAGTGGCCCTCGCCCAGCTTCATCAACTCCTGCAATAGTCCCATATTCCCTACAAAAAGCTTTTTCTTTTTTATATAAAGGCATTATTTTTCCAAAATGAAGAATAATCGTGAAAAATTGGATTCAAGTATTTTCGGATTGTGATCCACAAGGTTTTCATTATAACCGATGCTGCAAATCCCCTTTAATATCAGATCTGAATTATTAATGCATTTTATCAGGTTGCTAACTCTAAATATTTTTTGTTTGTGTTCTTCATCATATCGGGCAAATAAAAATCCTTTCTTTTTGAAAAATGTAAGGTTAGTTTTTTGAAAATGTGACGATAGCTCATATTCACTTTTATGAATAAATATATCGTTTTGAATTTCCTCAACATTAATAAAACCATCGAAATGATTTTCACAATTATTCGGAGTTGTGATATCGAAAATAAAAAGTCCTTTTTCAACAAGTGTATTATGAATATTATTAAGCAAAAGATCAATTTCTTCTGTAGTATGAAGATAATTCAGACTATCAAATAGAAGCAGCACCAGATTATATTTAGTTATTGGAAGTTCATCAGTCATTTTGCTAAGTTTCAGGTTTGGTGCAAAAGGTTTAACAGAAGCTATTTTTAGCATTTCTGCAGAAATATCAGAAGCATCAACTGCTAGGTCTTTCTTTACAAGTAGGGAAGATATATTGGCACTTCCACAGGCAAGCTCTAACGTTCGAGCAGGACTCTTACCAAACATTTTATTATAATGTGATAAAATAAAATCAACCCAATCTTTATAATTCACATGGCTCATATAAGTGTCGTAATATTCAGCAAAAATGCCATAATTATTATTTGGAATATCTTCTGTTTTTGAGATTGTATTTTCTGCAAAAGTTATTGCATGCAAAAGGCTTTTCTCAGAAGCGATCCCTTTTCCGGCTATATCGTAAGCAGTTCCATGATCAACAGAAGTGCGAACATATGGTAAGCCGAGTGTAACGTTCACTCCTTCATCTGCAGAGATCATTTTAAAAGGTATCAATCCTTGATCATGATAGGCTGAAATTATTAGATCATAAGATGTTGCTTTTGTAGCAAAAAAAGTATCGGCAGGAAATGGACCATCAATGTGAATATCATCATTTTCTAACTCCTTTAGGATCGAAGCAATTAATATGTCATCATTTCCAAAAGCTCCTTTCTCTCCAGCATGAGGATTAACTGCCAGCATTGCTATTTTTGGATTTCCAATTATCTTACAAGCTTCCTGATGGATCAATTTGAATTTAGGCTTAAGTGATTCTGAATTTAAATATTCTGAAATGTCTGAAACTGCAATATGAGTGGATAAAAGTGCCAAATTGAAATAAGGTCCCCAGAATGACATTACAACATTATCTGCATTAGAGCTTGTTGCAAAAAATTCGGTGTGTCCAATAAAATTGGAGTGTGAATGACGAATTGCATCTTTGCTAACAGGCGCAGTAACTACAGCATCAAGCAGAGATGTATTAAGGTCTTTAGCGCAAGCAGAAAGTATTTTATGTGCAATTTTGCCACTCTCAACCGATGGAATTCCAATTTCAATATTATTGCTATCAATTTCTATCCAATAGATATTCTGCCAAGAAGTAGCTTCATTTACGTTTTGAATTTTCACAACAGAATTTCCATCATTGAATAAATCAAGTTTACCATAAACAACAAATATTATCTCTTTACTTAATTTCAAAAATCTAATAGCTTTAGAAGTGATTTCCGGTCCGATTCCAGCAGGATCACCAGTAGTAATTGCAATTCTTTTCATAATATCATTTCCCTTAAAATATTCATAACAAAATAATTTTTCCTCAAAAATCTAACTATCTGTCAATTTATTTGTTGTCATAAAAAGTAATAATGATTAATTTTGCGAAGCAAAGAAAAGTTATAAATAATATTTTGTATCAAATAAAGGGGAGATCATGAATAGAAATCCTGTTGTAGCTGGTAGTTTTTATCCTGGTGATTCTAGTGTTCTTACAAAACAAATTAATAATTACTTACAAAATGCAAATATAAAATTGGAAGAAGAAGAGCTCCTTGGTGTCATCTCACCTCATGCAGGTTATGTTTATTCAGGGCAATGTGCTGCATTTAGTTTTAAGGCATTACAACAAAAAGAGTTTGATACAGCAGTTGTAATTGCTCCTAGTCACCGATTTGCGGACTTCGATTTTTCGGTTGGTGATTATGATGAATATTTAACTCCGCTTGGAGGAGTAAAAGTTGCTAAAGATATTGTGAGTGAATTAAAATATAAATACAATATGGGAACAACCTATTATGCTAGTAATATAGAACATTCACTAGAGGTACAATTACCATTTTTACAGAAAATTAAACCGGATGCGGAGATTGTTCCAATTTTACTTGGAAAACAAAGTTTAGAGAATAGTGAGAAGTTAGCAGCAATATTAGCTGAATGTTTTGAAGAGAAGCTAGAAAGAACAGTATTCATTGTTAGTAGTGATTTAAGTCATTATTATGAAAGTGATGTTGCAACGGCAATGGATAATGAATTATTGAAAAATTTTGAGGATATGGATTTTAATAAGATGGGATCTGATTTCCAATTGGGTAAAATCGAAGCATGTGGAATGGGTGGAATATTAACCTTGATGAATCTTGCAAAGCATTTTGATTATAAAGGAATAGAGAATCTTGATTACAGAAATTCTGGTGATGTGAGTGGCGATTATAAGCAGGTTGTCGGATATCTTTCTAGTTGTGTGTATAAATAATTTGACAATTAAACCATAAATTCCGATTTTGCTTTTCTAAGTGAGCGGGAGTAGCTCAGTGGTAGAGCTCCACGTTGCCAACGTGGTTGTCGCGAGTTCGAATCTCGTCTCCCGCTCCATTTTATCGTGGCGACATCGCCAAGTGGTAAGGCAATGGTCTGCAAAATCATTATCCCCAGTTCGAATCTGGGTGTCGCCTCCATATTGTGCGTTCTGAGTGATTCAATTTCTTGCCGGAGTGGTGGAATTGGTAGACACAAGGGACTTAAAATCCCTCGATCTTCGGGTTGTGCCGGTTCAAGTCCGGCCTCTGGTACCAAATAGAAACGCTAATCTTTTTTAAGATTGGCGTTTTTTTTATTGTATAGTATTGATCGTTAATTTGAATAAAATTGACAATTCAATATCAAAAAAAATATTAACCGAAAATTAAAAAAACTGGAAAAAAATGAAACAAGATTCACATAAGACTCTAAAGCATTATATTCATCTTCGATTGGGAAGAGGAAATATTATTGAAGTTCTTAGATCGATGTTTGTAAAGGCGTTTCAGGCAAAATCGGCTAAAGAGTTTTGGAATTACTGGAACCCCGTATTTGGTTATTATATGTTGTTCTATTTCTACAAACCCTTAACAAATAGAGTTCCAAGAGCAATACGTGTAATCGTAACATTTACTGTTTCTGGTTTTTTCTTACATGACATATTACTCTGGTGGCCATTTTGTTGGTTGATCGCCTATAAAACTCATTTTCCTTTTGGTACAGTTTGGTTTATATTTCTGGCGATTATTATGTTATCATTAGAGAAGATAGGATTCAATACTAAGAAGTATTCACCGAAAGTTCGTGTTTTAACAAATTTGGGTTATCTAAGTGTAGCTTTAGGTCTCACGTTACTTGTTGCTGGTGGGATTAAAATTATTATTAGTTACAGCTAATTTAACTCACTCACATAATGCATAAACTTTTCTACTTTTTCACTTGAAACCGAATTTTGCCATTTACCATCTTCTTTAAAATGTGAGCCAATAATAAATCCATCTGCATGTTCCCAGTATTTATCAATATTATTTATCGTAATTCCCGAACCTATTATAATGGGAAGATCACATGTTTTGCGTACTTTTTGCAATTCAATAATATTTGTTTCTTCAGAGGTTGATCTGCCGGTTATAATAACTCCATCTGCCAGGAAAAATTTGCATGCCTCAGCAAAATCTGTAATATCAAGATCCGATGTAATAGAATGTGAGGAGTGTTTCTTTTTGATATCAGTATATATTGATATGTTCTCAGCTCCAATAAATTTTCTATAACGCATAAGCTCACCAGCACAAGCATTCATCAATCCTTCATCTGCAATGTGGGAATATACAAATCCTTCAACTCGGATAAATTCACAGCTAGTAGCATGAGCTACGGCCAGCGCTTCCTTATTGGCACCAGCCAATATCTGAACACCACACGAAATTGAGGTATTTTTCTTAACTTCCGATACGATTGCTGTCATCGAAGCTGTTATTTCTGGTCCAACATCTTTGTTCAGATACGGCACATCGTGCATATTTTCTAAAATAATTGCATCTAATCCATTTTGCTCATACAATTTTGCTTCCTGAACCGCTCTATCAATTATCTGTGAGACAGGATATTTATTATTCGGTGTGCCGGGAAGCGCATCAACATGAATCATTCCGATAATCATTTTTATCTTTTTCATTCTTTCTACAATATTCATAATTCATCCTGTTTAATAATTATTATCAACTTCTCTTTTTAAAATAATACTTATAGACAATGCCATAACTGGCTAAACCCACTGAAGTGGCCAATATTCCCATATACAATTCATCCACATTTTGCAAGAATCCATTTAGTTCAATATTCCGCCAAATACTTACTGTTATCACACCTAGAATACTTGCAAAAACAAATTGATGATCTTTTATCTTTCCTGGGAAGATATATCCGTAAAGAACAGGAAGTAGCAAACAACTTGCTGAATAACTACCTAAAGTTTTCCAAACTGTTTTAATATTACCCTCAAATACAATACCCATAACAACTGCTAATATTCCTACAAAAATTATCCCTAAATGATAAAGAGAAACCTTTCCCTTCCATTTCTTTGGCATCATATCATAGGAGACAGTTGTTCCAGCTATAAAAAGATATGAATCTAAAGTGGAAAGGATCGTTGCAAGAATCCCAGCTAAAACTAAACCTCTAATGCCATTTGGTAATATTTGAAGTGCATAAATTAAGTAAGCTTTATCGGATGCTGCTTCTGGAATTACAGCTCTTGCATACATTGCTCCGGCAGTTGTACAGATATCAAAAAGAATCCAGATCACTGTGGAAATAAGAATTCCTTTTTTTGCTACTTTTATATTCTTAGCTGCAAAAACCCTTTGATAAAAATTTGGATCAACTAATGTAGAAAGTGCTATAAATCCCCAAACAAGTGTAGTTGCAATTCCTTCACCTCCGGTTAATGTGAAATGAGAAGCTGGAAGATTTGCTTTTAAGAAACTTATTCCTCCAAACAATTTGTAAGAAAATACTAGAATTAAGAAAACTCCTAAACACATTACAAAAAATTGGATTATATCAGAAAATACAATCGCTCTAAATCCACCGTATAGAGTATAAAGGATTACGATTGTAACTCCAATGATCATACTTTGCAAGAATGAAATTCCAAATAATGCTTGTATTAGAAGCCCTAAACTTATAACATAAGCAATTGGTAAAACATTAAAAAAATTAAAAACTGCACTTAATTTTCCAGCTTTAGGGCCGAACATTTTCCCAACCAGATCCGGAAGTGTTATGGCTTTATATTTAGCAACTTTATGTACAATGAAAAATGCAAATAGAATGTATGAAATATACCAGAATACCCCTTGAGTTATAAAGTTGAATATTCCTTGCTCAAAAGCAATTTTTGTAACTCCAAAAATTCCACCATACCATGTAGCCACAAGAGTTGCTACAAACATTGGTAGAGTGAGTTGTCTTCCCATTAGAAACAGATCTAAGAAACGGATTTCACTATTATCAAAATTAGAGCCTTTTTTCTTCTTTAAATATTGCCCGTAAATTACAGATATAAATGTTAATAATAAGACTCCAAAAAAAACAAACCAATCTAATTTACTTAAGATTGTTTTGTAATCTACTGTTAAATCAAATTCCAACTACAACTCCTTTCTCGGCATTATCAAATATGTTAGAAGGGTTGATTAATAACCACTTCTCAGCTTTCTATCTTGGCTCTCCTATAACTGGTTCATGAGATTTTGCAATAATGATGATAAGTCAAATTATTTTTATATAGTAAGAAATTCTTTGACATTAAAAACATGAGTTTTTTCTTCAAACAAGAATTAGTTCATTAAAAAATTGCTATCAACGGGGTGCTGTTTGGGATTTACCAAATGGTTGAGAACATACCCTTGAACCTGATCCGGATAATGCCGGCGTAGGAAACTGATAAGATATATCTTAACCACAATTCGGTTTCTTCCGGGTTGTGGTTTTTTTTATAAAAATATACTATAAATGGAGAATATATGAACAAAGTTATTTTAATTATTGTTATCCTAATTGTAACGAGCAGTATGGTTTTTGCAAATCAATTAACTGGGAAGATCACAGATTTCCAATCAGGTAAACCGATAAATCAGGTTAGTGTGTATATAGAAAGTATTAATTTATCTGCAACCTCTAATGCGGATGGTGAATATGTTCTAAGCTTTGTAAAACCTGCACTTTTCACGATTATTTTTGAGCGCATTGGATATGAAAAGAAAGTTGTGAAGCACAATCCATTTAATAAATCAGTTCTTAATATTCAGCTTAACAAAAATCCACAAAATATTTCTGGGATGCAAGTGCGCGCAACAAGGGCTGAAGAGAGGGAAACCCCCGTTACTTTTACAAATATCACTCAAGAACAAGTTCTTCAAAATAATTTTGGACAGGAAATTCCAATGTTGATGGAAGATGTTCCCGGGGTTTATGCTTATTCAGATGCAGGTGGTTTGGTTGGGAATGCACATCTCACAATTCGCGGTTTTGATCAAAAGCGGATAGGTGTAATGATAAATGGGATTCCGCTAAACGACCCGGAAGATCACAATGTTTATTGGGTAAATTTGCCTGATTTTGCAGAGAGTACAACAGACATCCAATTCCAACGTGGAGTAGGAAGCTCTCTCTACGGGATCTCAACTTTTGGTGGTTCCTTAAATATGCAGACAAATTCTTTTGCAAAAGAAAACAGAACTGAATTGTTCTCTGTTTTTGGAAGTTATAACACTTATAAAGTTGGAATTAAAACAGCTCAAAAGTTTGGGAGTTACAATACAAATATTCGCTTCTCAAAAGTTGCTTCAGATGGATATCGTGATAATTCTGCGTCCGATCTATGGTCAGTTTTTACAGGATTCTCTAGAGTGGGAGAGAGATCGATAACTGAATTTAATTTTTATACCGGACATGAACTTACTCATGCAGCATGGGAAGCATCTGGA
>JABIME010000126.1 GCA_018654125.1 Candidatus Cloacimonadota bacterium | reverse complement strand
TTCATATCTTTTTGGTTATGAATATGAGAATGAAATATACTGCCTGTTTCCATGATATCATTTTTAGAGATTATCGTAAGTCCCTCCCAAAAACCATTTGCTTGGTAATGCATTGCGGGTTGAGTAATTATTTTTGCATCTAAAAACTTATTCTTACTTTGTAGTTGTGAAAGAATTTGTTCTGCAGAATTCATATAGGTTGCTTTTGTACTTGGGTGATCTTTGTTAAACCGTACTTCCTGCAAAGCAAGAATATCTGCATCTGCTTTAATTATTTCATCTGCTATTAAATTTTTTCTGGTAATCCATTTTGGATGATCATCATAATTTGCAATATTCCATGATACAATTTTCATAATTCCTCTACTTTTCAATATACATTAGCATTCAGGGTGCATAAAATATGCACCCTGAAAGATTCTTAATATTCTTCTAGTTTATTTACTTCATTAAGATCATTTTCTTAGTAGAAGTATAATTTCCAGTTCTCATTTTGTACAGATATACAGCTGATGCAACTGATTTTCCTAAATCATCTTTTCCATTCCAAACTGCGGAATGACTTCCTGAAGATAATTGTTCACTGACTAGAGTTTTAATTTTTTGACCCTTCAAATTATAAACTTCAATATTTACCAATGAAGAAGTTGCTTCAACTGAGAAATAGACTGTCGTTTCAGGGTTGAATGGATTTGGATAATTACCTTTCAGTAAATTAGCAAGTGGAATTTGAATTCCATTAACATCAGTATGTTCAATTTCTACAATAGTACTTGGTTCAGATTCCCAACCCCCACTATAACTTGCTGTCACATAATAAGAATATGTACCTGTTGGAACATTCTGATCGAAGTAAAATAGTTGAGTTGTACTATCTAGCAATTCGCTGTTTTTATAGATATTGTAATCAAAGAAGTCTCTAGAGGAATCTATGGCTTCCCAGCTTAGTGAAATATTCGTACCTAAAGATACTGCTTCAAAATCAGTTGGAACTGGGAGTACGAGATCAATTGAAACAGTATTGGAAGGATCAGATTCTCCCGTATCATAAACTGCTGTAGCATAATATGAATATTCGCCATCATCAAGATCTGCATCAAAGTAGGTTGTTGTTGGATATGGCGTATTAGAAACTTCAGCCAAGAAATCACCATCTTTATAAATATTATAACTCAAAGCACCTGTACTTCCAGCATTCCAAGTAAGTACGATATTATTGTAATCTAATATTTCAAAACCTAAGCCCTGTGGTGGATTTGTACCACTCGCACCATCAATTGATAATGCTTTTATACAAAAATTTCCAGTATTTTGGAATCCTGATGGATCATTATAATCATAGAAATCTAACCAATCTGCACCACTCTTATAATAGCTTTCTTCAGGATTGGAAGATGACTCGACTATTGTTCGATAAACAGCACCTAGTAATACAGGTACATCTGAGGTTCTATCATAAGGATGTCCACCATCTGAGAGATTTAAGTAAACATAAAAATCGTCTCCTTCATTCAATGAAATACCAGCATCAAGGTTTACAGTATGAAATCCTGCATGATCATAATCACCAGAAACAACAGCAAGTTCATTAGAAAGTACATTTCCATCAAAATCATCATATATTCTTACAATGTAATCAACGTAATCTACAGCAGTAAAAAAGCTTACTGCTTCTATTGTTTGTGTACTTGTTGTTTCAAAAGCATTGAATGCTTCTGTTGCAATTGATAGTGTATCACGCCATCCGTGATAATCGTGATAGTAGACATTATCATAAACCATTGGCTCTACATTTTGGAATGAAATGGCTCCCATTTCTATATTTCGGCATGAGTGCTTATCGTAATACGATATCCAAAAATAGCCACTGTTTCCCCAATTCGGGCCCCAGCTGTTCCTAGCTAACCAAGCTCCTGCTAATGGTGCTTGAGTAGCATGATCATCATCCCACCCAATTATAGAAACTGCATGATTTGGATCATCAGAATTTGCAGGTGGTTGATAATGATTATAATTTGAAATGAATGAATTATTATACGAGATACAAGTTCCCAATACTCCATTATCTATAATTGTTTGCTTAATTATATCAATATTAGAAAGATCGTCTTCTAATTTGTACCATTCTACATCTCTAGCGTAAAAATAATGATAACTTGATGACCATCTATCTGGTGCTGTAGAATTGCTTGTATAAGGAGCATCAGTTTCGCGTATTGCTCCCTCACCACGGGTAAGATACGCTGTTGTAACTCTATAATCTCCACCCATATGAACTTCTAATCCACCACCTGTTGGAGGATCGGTATCATCATTGTTATGCATATTAAATCCGTTCCACCAATTTAAATGTCTTTCAGCTAAATTTGGATCTCCTGCTTCTCCGGCAGCGGTCCAGGCACCGCTTATCATCATATTCCCTTCCATAGAAGCATAAGCTCCAAATGTCCAGCAAGTACCATATGGTCCCTGGTCTCTAACGGCTGGCACATAATTCTCACCACCTACATTCCGTAGGTCATATGTATCTGCCATGAGAAATAATGATGCAGTAAGTAATACAACAATAAATAAATTTTTTAACATTTTTTCTCCTAAGAGTCGGCTTGCTTCTAGCAAACGATCTCCATTTTTTTATTAATATATCATTTTTTAATATGCATAATACATTCCAGAGGATAAATTTAATTGTTTAGTAATTAGTCAAATAAAAGATAATGTTGAGATAAAAAAAGGGGAAGCCAGAAAGCTTCCCCTAAAGTAACATTGTGTATATCTATTTAGAAAGTAATGTTCAGTCCTGCATTAAATGTTCTAGGAGCGCCAAAGTAAACTTCAGCATCATCTGCATCATGATCACCGTCGAAACCATTGTATCGACTGTTATCTGTTGCATCTTGAATAAATACAGAATCAAGTACATTAAATAAATGAGCAAATACACCAACACTTATACCTTTGAAATTAACAGGAAGCTGATAATTTAAATGGAAGTTCAATTTTGTGTAATCTGGAATCTTCCAACTTTGAGTTGTATCATCTACATCTGTTCTATCAAAAGGATTAAAGTCAGCATACTGATCGCGATAATGCTGAACTACAAACTGAGCTCTAAGACCTTCGAGTGGGAATAATGAAGTTCCAAATGAGATTTGAGTTTGTGGAGCATTACCAACTTTCAGATCTTTAACATAAATGTTCAATGTATCAATTTCTCCTGCTGAACCGTAATCATCATAAGTTGCAGATACATCATTTAAATATGTCCAATTAGCCATAGAAAGAGCAAGATCTACTTGTACCATATAAATAGGTCTGTAGCTACTTTCTATTTCAATACCCATATGACGTGAATCCATACCACTAATAAAGATAAGACCTTCAGTACCATCTTCGTTTGTTACACCTCTAGAAAGAGTTCTATTTGACCAACCAGTGAAATAGAAGTTAGATTTTACACCTAACTGTCCGTCTAATCCATGGAAATTCAATCCAGCTTCGAATGATAAGAATTCTTCATTTGATGGATCTTCTGCAACAGTTGCATTTCCATCATCTATCACATCATCAAATATTGGAACTTTAGAAACATAACCAGCATTTCCATACATATCAATGCTTTCATTAAGAATAAAACTAGATCCACCTTTTACTTGGAAACCTTTGATCCATTCTGTCTCAGCTTCTGCTTCGTTACCTTCGCCATCATCAGCAAAATGATCTACAAATGAATATTTAATTGATGAAAGTCCACCCATCATATATGCTGTAATTGCATCTTTAGAATATTCACCTTGAAGATATCCACCCATCCAATCAACAGTGTTTGTGTTGTTATAAGCAATTTTATCTCCAAGAACTTTTTCATAATCAGCAGCTGTATCGAAATCGTTACCATCATAATAGTAATATTCTCCACCTAAGAGGTCACGAACTTCTCTGTAATGTTCAATTTCCGCTGTTCTCCAATCGATACCGAAAGAAGTTTGGAGATTCTCATTAATTGTATAATATGCTTTAGAAATTGCACCAATTGTCCACTGGTTGTTTCTACTATTACGAAGAATACCTTCAGAACCAGCACTTGCAGTATCATTAACTGCTATTGTTGCATCCCAATCAGCAGTTCTAGTAGGTGTAGAGTAATCCCATTCGATACTACCATATGTACCTGTTCCACCACCTTTACCACCTGAGTAATAAAGAATAGAGTAAACATTGAAATCTTCATTAAGTTTTGTGTACCAGTTTAAATTAACTTGTGGTTTATGATAGAAGTTCTCTCTTTCATTAATGAATTCTTCGTCGAAACGATCATGTTCATCATCATTCCACCATTGTTTTCCTTCATAATCTGCACTAACATTGCCCCAGTTTTGATTATACTCACGTCCACCTTCATCAAATTCATCTAATGCTAATGGATCATAATCATCAAGATCTTCTGCATATTCAGCATCATAAACTGCGATATTTTGTTTGTAAAGATTTTGGCCATGTCTTTGAGGAGCGCCAACTACGTAGAATTCAAGTTTATTATTGGCGTTAATATTCCAACCTGTACTTAAGTAATAAGCCCATGCATCAGTCCAAGCTTTATCAACAATACCATCACCAGTTTTTCTTACACCTACTGCGCTAACAGCAAATTTATTATTGATAAGCCCAGAACCAGCTGAAAGAGTTGATTTTAAAAATCCACCACTACCGAATTCTTGTTTAAAATCTACACCTGCTCTCATTGCAGTTGGGTCGGTAATAATGTTCATTGTTCCACCAATAGATGGTGTAGCAAGGTTAACAGCACTAAGGCCTCTCTGCATCTGAATTGAGGAAGTTGCATCACCAACTCCATCCCAGTTAGACCAGTATACCCAACCATTTTCCATATCATTCACAGGAACACCATTGATCATAATAGCAACATTACGTTGGTCAAAACCTCTTACATTAACTCTAGCATCACCAGCACCGCCACCTTGATCTGTAGCATATACACTAGGTGTTGTAACTAAAGCTAATGGAATATCTCTAGAACCAAGCTGAGCTTGCATCTCTTCTTTATCTATATCTGTAAAAGCAACAGGAGTTTGACGTTCCTTTGCACGATCAGATACGATCTTAATTCCTTCAATACCGATTGACTCAACAACAAGTTTAACATTTACAATTGCTGTTTCATTTTCGATAACTTCAACTTCCAATGTTTGAGTTCCATATCCCATATAACGAAACTGAACTTCAATAGAACCAACAGGAACATCAGTGAGTGTGAAAGTACCATTATCTTTTGTGTAGGCACCTTGCTCTGCACCAACTAATATAATTGCAGCATTAGCAAGTGGTTGTCCACTGTTCTCGATAGTAACCCGCCCGGCAATTTTTCCAACTTGCGCGTATAATGGCAGGATCAACAAAACTGTAAGAATTACAATCAAACCAATTTTTTTCATAACTTCCCCCTTTTATTTTTAACACGACTATGCGAAAAAGTTGTTTTGTGCTCTTCAAATGTCAAGCTGAAAAAAATAATAGTTGTTTATATATTAATAAATTTATTTATTTATAGTTTATCGACTATGAGTAACATCACTTTTTAAATATATAAGTGGTTATAAAAGTAGGAATTACATACTTTTTATTTATTCTTGTTCAAATGTTCCCACAATTTTTTTTCTTTCTCTTTCTCCGGGATTTGTCTAGTTCCACCATAAAGAGTCTTCTCCCATTCCCCATACATTGGGTTTGGAAGAATGATAAATTTTTTGCCAAATTCATCTTTAAATTTTTCTACTGACAAGTATCTTTCTTCAATACTTTTTTTGCGGAATATATCTTCAAAATCTATCAGATTATCTCCGATAAGCATTACAATAAAATAATTTTCTGCAACAAAATCTCTTCGAATGCCTTTATCGGAAGTATCATCTTTTAAAAGGATATGAGTTTTTGTTGCTTGTGGGAAACCCAGAGCTTTTAAGTTATTAAGCGTACCCTCTATGTGATGCAATTTCCTATTAGAAATATAATAGATTTCACAACCATTTTCATGTGCATAGTTTAGAAAATCCAGTGCACC
>JABIME010000125.1 GCA_018654125.1 Candidatus Cloacimonadota bacterium | reverse complement strand
GAGTTTACATATTAGAAAAAGAACTGAAGAATATCAAGTATATCAATGGTGCTCTAAAGAGAATTTATGAAAAGACTTACGGTGTTTGTGAGATCTGCGGTGAGTATATTCCGGCTAACAGACTCAAGATAATTCCTTATGCTAAATACTGCATTAAATGTAAGGAAGAAGAAGAGAAACGCAAGAGAAGAAGAAAGTAGTGACAAACCTAAAAAAACTTCTACCCTACTACTGGGTAAGCGTGATCATAATTATATTAGATCAGGTAACAAAATATATTGTAAGAACATCATTAGAGATAGGAGAGATCATTGAAGTTACTCCTAAATTTATCTGGTTAACCTATGTCCAGAATACCGGAGCAGCATTCAGCTTCTCTTTTGGTTCGCCGCAACTTAATAGAGTTCTCTTTATTATCATATCATTTGTTGCCACTATTTTAATAGTGTACTTAAGTGCTAAAAGCAAAAACAAATATGAGGTGCTCTCTTTTGCGCTTATCCTGGGTGGCGCTATTGGGAATCTGACAGATAGAATTTTCTTGGGAAGCGTTACAGATTTTATCTGGTGCGATTTTCCGGATATCATAATGAGAAGATGGCCGGTATTTAATGTAGCTGACAGCTCGATTGTAATTGCCATAGTTCTTATGATAGCTACAACCCTGTTTCAAAAAGAGACAGGTGAGGAGAAAGAGTGAAGAATTTATTAATAATTATAATAGTGTTAGCTTCAGGTTTATTATTTGCGCAAACCATCACACCAATTGCAAATATTCAGGATAGTCTTGATGTATATGATGGGCAGGTTGTAACTATTCAAGGAGTTGTAACTATTGGTGATGGATTATTATATTCTGGAAAAACTCAATTTTATATCCAAGACAATTCTGGTCGTGGAATTCAGCTTTTTGACCACACACCACTCTCTACTGTTTATGTTAAAGGAGATTTGATTGAAGTAACAGGTGAGGTTGGTTTATATACAGGCAGCAGTGGACAATATTATAATGTTCAGATCACTGATCCAGATGTAACACTAATTTCTCAAATCAACAATCTCCCCTATCCACACTCTGCAAGCGGTAGTGAAGATACAACCCTAAATGGTACTTGGGCTAGTGCTATTGGACAAATTAACAGTATCTGGGATTCTCCCTATGGCTTTTATCAAATTACAATTGATGTTGATGGATTTGATATGGATCTACAATTTTGGGATTCTACCGGTGCGAATGTTGAAGAGTATATAGAAGGAGATGTAGTTATTGCTCATGGCATCATAGCCTTTTATGAAGGTACTCCTCAACTCTCCTGTGCATATGAAGAAGATATGAATTATTACACTGATACCGATAACTATCCTTATGGTGATATAGGCGAGGTAATAGCAGATGAACCTGTAAATATCACCTTTACATATCCACTTGATTTTGATAGTGTGATCCTTAACTGGAAAACCAACAGCGATAGTGATTTTAATCTTCTGGAGATGGTACCAACAGAAAATAATGAGAATATTTATGAGGGAGATGTTCCTGCACATGGTGAGGGAACTATCGTACAATTCTATATAACTGCCTCCGATACAAGTGGCTTAGAGTATATTTTCCCAGAAGAGTTTCCGCAAGCTATATATTCCTATACATATAATGTAACAACACACAGGGCAATTTTGAATATTCCCGCAAAAGCATTCGATCCATATTCTGGCGAAACATTTCCAATTGAATTTGGTGCTGAATATGATGATAGAGCTATCTTGAGAATATATAATGCCGAAGGGAAATTGAAGAAAACCCTGATAAATACGATCATCGAAAATTCAAACGGAATTTCATATTGTACTTGGAATGGTAAGGATAGAGAGAACAACCTGGTGCCGCTAGGATTATATATTTGCTATTTAGAAGTGACCGATGTTAACACAGGACGCAAGAAAACAGCCAAGGCTCCGATCGTGATCGGCTCACAGCTTAAGTAGGAGAGAATTATGAAAAAAATATTAACTGTTTTATGCCTTGTTTTCTTAGTTGTAAACTTAGCTGCGATTTTTGATGATTATGAGCCATCTGCCAGGGCACGAGCTATGGGTGGAGCATACTACTCCGTTAGCGATGATGCTAATGCTGTATTCTATAATCCAGCCGGACTCAACAGCTCTGCGAACAATATTATAATTGGATATTCAAAAATATTTGATAACGATTTTCAGGTGCTGAACACAGTCGCACTCTCAATGCAATTACCACGCAAACTTGGTACTTTAGGAATCGGACTGCAATCGATGGATGTTGATTTTTTAGATGTGAGTATCTTAAGTGAGAAGATCTATGCCTTATCACATTCATTCAACATCTTAAATGATATACATTCCAATTTAGATATTGGCTACACATTCAATATGTATCACCTCTCAATTGATGGATTTGGTGAGCAACCCGCTTTTGGAATAAATTTGGGAGCATTGGCTACAGTGCATCAGCGTACTCAAATTGGGTTCACAATCACAAATTTAAACAATCCATCTGTAGGTGAAGATGGTGCACATGATCTTCCCCAAAAAATGAGCATAGGAATCTCCTATCACCCCTATACCGATGTGATCACCTCTTTGGAGTTAAAGAAGACCATGAACAGCAAAACTGAAATTCATGCCGGTGCTGAGGCAAAAATCGTTGAGATGCTAACTCTGCGCTGCGGAGTGCGTAGTGAGCCGACAAGCTACTCAATGGGAGCCAGGTTTGATATGTATAATATAGTAGTTGATTACGGATTCAATACACATACAATTGATTCAACACACCATTTTAGTATTGGCTATAAGTTTTAGAATTCTATTATAGATATGAGAAGCCATCCGGCAGTTGCCTGATGGCTTTTTTTTTGTAAACGTTTGTTATTTAATGCTTGAGAATCTATTATTACAAATATTCAACTTTACCTTTTGAATTTGTGCTCCAACAACACACTAGTCGATCACCATTAGAAAGTTAGAACACTTATAAAGAAGAGGATTAATGTTCAAGATATTAAAATCACTAGGGGACAATATCACACTAACAGATATGTAAAGTACTTGATTTTAAAGATATAATATAGATACGTTTCAAATATATCTATTGACACAAAAAGTAGCTTTCAGATATTTTACGGATAAAAAGAGGATGGATTATGTATTTAAAAAAAATTACATTTCCTTTTTCAAAGACTCAATTATTAATTAACAGAATTAGTGCAATTGATTCATTTAAAGGAAAATGGCATACTCTCGAAAAACGTGAAAGTAAATATCTGAAAGAATTAAAACGCATAGCAACAATTGAAAGCAGTGGTTCTTCTACGAGAATTGAAGGTGCAACACTTACAGATGTTGAAATTGAAAAACTGTTGAATAATTTAAAAGTCACTCAATTTGAAAGCAGAGACGAACAAGAAGTTATTGGGTATTATCAAGCCTTAAAATTGATTCTCGATAATTACGATACAATTGATCTAACAGAAAATTATATTCGACAATTACACAGCATCTTACTAAAAGAAAGTAAAAAGGATAAACGACATCGTGGAGATTATAAAAAAATAACAAATAAAGTTGTAGCAAAATATCCCGATGGTACAAAAAAAGTAATTTTTAATACAACTGAACCGCATCTTGTCGATAAAGAAATGTCTGAGCTTATTAATTGGGTTAACGATCAACTTAGTAAAAATGATATTCATCCGTTGTTTATAATAGCTACTTTTGTTTATGAATTCTTATCTATTCATCCTTTTGTGGATGGAAACGGAAGATTATCAAGATTAATGACTACAATGTTATTAGTAAAATTTGGTTATGACTTCGTTCAATACATCTCTTTTGAGCACATTATTGAAAATAAGAAGAAAAAATATTATGAAGCATTAATGTCTGGGCAAAAAAACAGATATAGTAACAAAGAAAATATTTACAAGTGGATTCTTTTTTTCCTAACTTCAATCGAAGAGTTAATTTCAAAATTAGAAACAAAGTACGAGAAATATAGTAGCAAATTGAGCTATCTAAATTCGCGTCAAAAAGAGTTAGTACATTTAATTAGAAAATCTCAACCGTTAAAAATAAGTGATATTGCTGATAAGATGAGTAATTTTTCTGTAAACACACTAAAAAAAGATATTCAGTATTTACTATCGGAAAAGCAGATTGAGAAAATTGGAAAAGGTCGTGGGACAATTTACATTATCAACGATGAAAGTACTTAATAGGCATGTTGGCAGTCAAACTGGTTAGTGCTCTTTAAACTTGTTAATTTGCTCTTCTGTCAATTCTTCATCTTTAAATTTTATGACCATTTTGATCCCCCTTTTTAGTTAACTGTTCATTTGTGAGTATCTTAGTTATTCTTAATAAAAAACAGATCAACCTCTTATCTGATACAGTTTAATATCGATTTGTTCTTTATAATTATTGAAATCATTATCTGTAGTAAAAATTGAAAAATTATTGTTGTGAGCAACTGAACAAATTGCAAAATCAATGTGAGATCCTTGAATTCCTTTATCTCTAAATAAATTGAAGAATTCAGCTGCTTTTTCTTATTCATTCAGAACTATTCTTAATCTCATTTCGATTCTTTCAAAAATGGCAATTCCTCAAATACTTTGCACCAATAATAATAAGCTTCTATTTTTCTTTTCTTTAACTTTTTAAGATGTTTATAATTATCAGTAAAATCGGGCTCATTATATTTTACGTTATTTGAGAAATTTTCAATTTTGGTGAAATCCTTATTCAAAATCTTTTCAGCTAGATAAGCAGCTTTTGCAGCAGAAAGAATTGCATCATCTGCTCTGAATGCAAAATCTATCGGAAATGCTTTAAATCGTTTTAATCCGTTAATCAACTCAAGAAGCTCAGGAGAATCGAATTTAGTCCCACCAGGAAATCGTGAAACTGTTAAGCTTGTATCAATAATATCCCGTAAAACATCATCCGTAGTATCAGCAGATTTTCTATACTCTAATTCATTCTTTGCAATATTATCAAAAGAAGTAGCTACAACTTCCATATCTTCAAAATGATCAAACAATCTGCCAATATCAAAAAGCTGTTTCATTATTTCCATTGATTTACCGACTTTGTATTTAATGCCAGTTGTATTAGGAGCAAAAACAGTAAGTTTATCACCGAGAATTGAAGCAATCGAAGGAGTATTTACTTTTGTAATATTGTCATCAGTATCAATCCAGAAAGATTTAATTGGAGTCTCAATTACTTCAGGATATGAATGCTTATCAAAAAGCACATCGAGCAAAATATAGTTTTCTCGTCCGCTTATAACAGAATCATAAAAAAACTTAAAATGAGCTTTTGGGATACCTCTATCCATTCTTTTATTTTCTTCGAATCGCTTGAATAGATCATTTGAACATATTGTTTTAAGGATGTTTAATAATTTTTCTTTTGATTCTTCTGTGTTAATATCAATATCGATCGAGAACCTTTGCGGTTTCTCTACGAGTAAAATCAATGATGTTCCACCTTTAAAAACAAATTGCAGGTCAT
>JABIME010000124.1 GCA_018654125.1 Candidatus Cloacimonadota bacterium | reverse complement strand
GAATGTAACCTTGTTTTGTTACATTTACTTTATACCAATCAATATCTCCAGTTGGGAAAATCAAGGGTTCAACAGCTGTTCCAAATTCAATAGTAGTAGCTGTTTCAGGGTTATTATTAGGTTCTCCAGCATCATATTCTGGAATAAAATCTGCTTTTATCTGTATGGGATCATTAGATTCTTTGTCATTGTAATCATCAATAATAGCAAAATAGTAAGTTCCAGCTTCAGGGATAAATATAGCATCGGGTAACTTACGCCATTTTTTAAGCCATTTTACCTTGCTGCCTTCCCACTCCTGGAATAAGGCATAGCCTACTTCTAGTTTCAAACCTGCTGGGATCTGGCTTGCCTGAACTTTCAGATATCCCTGCTCGGTGAGATCAACTTTGAACCAATCGATATCTTTAGCAGGGCTGATCTTGATTTCGAATGGTTTGCCTAGTGTGATTTCATTTGCCTGGTCGATAGTATTATTAGGTTCTTTTTCTTTACTTGCACCACCACTTCCACAACCACTAGTGAAGATAGCTACTGTTAGAATAAAAACTAAAAAAAATAAAATTGATCTGTTTTGTTTGGGCATATTTTCCTCCTCTCTATATTTTTAAATATTTTCAATAAGCAATTACGAAATAAGAAAATAATATAGCAGGTGTCAAGTGGTTTAGTTTATAGGAATTGTAAAAAAAAGGGTGATTCGCGAATCACCCTTACAATTTATTTTCAATTTCGTCTTTGTTAGTTTTGTTCGTTGCTAATCCTCATATTTACCAATCAAATTTCACATTTAATTGGCGTACAGCGAGTGTATCATCAACACGCTTTACGGGTGTATTAAGTGGAGCATTTTTAAGTAGATCAGGAGTCTCTTCACACTCTTTTGCAATCTCTATCATAGCGTTTATAAAATCGTCAAGAGTTTCCATACTTTCGGTTTCTGTTGGTTCTATCATCATAGCTTCAGGTACAATTAACGGGAAGTAGATAGTTGGAGCATGATAACCCTTATCCAGGATCCGCTTAGCAATATCTAGTGTGTTAATGCCATACTTTTCTTTCTGCCATGCTCCACTTGCCACAAATTCGTGCATACAATATTGATCTTTAAAAGGAATATCATAATATTTTTCCAGTTTCTTCTGAATATAATTTGCATTGATAACTGCATTCTCAGAAATCCTTCTCAATCCCTTTGCCCCTAACATTTTAATATAGATATATGCTCGGAAGTTTACAGCAAAATTACCAAAGAAAGAATGCACTTTCCCAAAAGAAGTATCTTCATGGTTGTAATCTAAAAAGTATTTATCATCTTTTTTATCTATCATTGGTATAGGTAGGAATTTTACGAGATCTTTGCGTACACCAATCGGTCCAGAACCAGGGCCACCACCACCATGAGGAGTTGCAAAAGTTTTGTGTAAATTATAATGCATTATATCAAAACCCATTTCACCTGGTTTAATAATACCGAGAATTGCATTGAAATTTGCACCATCCATATACATTAGGCCATCTACACTATGCACGATTTCTGCAATTTCTTCAACTTGAGTTTCAAATAATCCAAGTGTATTTGGATTTGTGAGCATAAAGCCAGCGGTGTTTTCATCAACATGAGCTCTTAAATCATCTATATCAACCAGCCCTTTATCATTAGATCTAATCTCAACAACCTCAAAACCCGCAAGAATTACACTGGCGGGATTTGTGCCATGAGCTGAATCAGGAAGAATTATTTTCTTCTTATCTGTATTACCTTTGGAATCATGATAAGCTTTCATAACTTTAAGCCCAGCAAATTCACCATGTGCACCTGCAACCGGCTGAAGTGTTACTTGTGAGAATCCTGAAATTTCGGCGAGTGTTTCTTGTAATTCATGAAGAATTTCCAAAGCACCCTGAACAGTGCTTTCATTTTGTAATGGATGAAGATTGTTGAAACTCTCATTGCGAACCAAGGTTTCATTGATCTTGGGGTTATATTTCATAGTACAGGAACCTAATGGATAGAAACCCTTCTCGATGCAGTGGTTCATTTGAGAAAGTTCCAAAAAATGACGCATCACATCTAATTCACTTACTTCTGGAAGACGCGCTTCTTCTTTTCTACTGAATTCAGATGGAATACACTTTTCTAATTTGATATCTACATCGTTAACAGGAAGAGTATAACCTTTTCTTCCCGAGCTATGTTTTTCAAAAATTGTACTAGCCATTTGTAACCTCCTGTAGAGATTTCACTAACTCATCAATGTCGCATTTCCTCTTCATCTCTGTAACTGCTATCAGCAGCATATTCTCATTACCAAATTGTTTTAGATCAATGCCAGGGAATATATTTTTAGAAAGCATTTTTGTTATAATATCTTTAGCAGGAATAGGTGTTTTAATAGTAAATTCTTTAAAGAATGGAGCTGTAAAGCCAAGTTCAAAACCATCTAACTTAGCAATCTTCTCTGCTAGATAATGAGCTTTTGTTGTGCTTTGTGATGCTGCTTCTTTTAAACCTTCTTTTCCCATTAGTGTCATGTAAACAGTGGCTGCCAAATTACATAGAGCCTGATTTGAACAGATATTGGAAGTAGCTTTTGCTCTTCGGATATGTTGCTCACGAGCTTGTAATGTAAGAGCATAACTTCGTTTACCATCAGCATCTAAGGTTGCTCCAACGATACGGCCAGGCATTGTTCTGCTTAATTTTATATTTGCTGCCAAAAATCCGAATAATGGTCCTCCAAAATTCTGAGCATTTCCTAAAGCCTGTCCCTCGCCGACTACAATATCTGCTTTATATTCTGAAGGAGCGTTCATAACAGCTAAAGAAATAGGATCAACAGCTACAATAAATAGAGCTTTTTTTGTAGAATGCGTTATCTCTTCAACGGCAAAAGAATTTTCGATATTTCCAAAGAAGTTTGGAGTTTGAAGAAGAACACAACCTGTTTCGTCATCAACAGCATTTTTTAATTCATCTATATCAATTAATCCATCTTTTGCAGGAATTATTACAAGTTCAATTCCTACTCCAACAGTATAAGTTTTAATTACTTCAAGATATAATGGGTTAATTGTTCCAGCAAGTATTGCTTTGAATTTCTTGGTTTTTCGAGTTGCCATTAAAATTGCTTCAGCAGCAGCAGAAGCTCCATCATACATTCCAGCATTGGAAATTTCCATTCCCGTAAGATCGCAGATCATTGTTTGATATTCGTAAATATACTGCAGAGTTCCTTGGCTTACTTCTGCCTGATACGGTGTGTAAGCACTATGAAACTCTGGCTTTAGCAATATGTGATCTACAGCAGCAGGAATAAAATGATTATAAATACCTCCACCAAGGAAGGAATTTGCCTGTGAAGAAGGAATATTTTTTAAAGCTAATCTTGAAATTTCTCTAGAAATTTCCAGCTCGGAATATGCATCTTCTAAACAGCAGTCTTTTTGTAATAGGAATTTACTAGGAATATTGACTAATAAATCTTCGAATTTTTCTACTCCAATCGTAGCCAACATCTCTTTTCTTTCCTTATCTGTATTGGAAATATAAGGCATGTTTTATCTCCTTAATTTATTAAAATCTTAATACAAATTTTTTATACTCAATTTTCTGTCAAATTAAAAGGTTTTAGGCATAATAAAAGGCTCCTAAGGATGAATTTAGAAGCCTGAAATTATCTAATTAATATTATTCAACAGGTATATCTCTGAAAGTGATAGTAAAAGAATTTTGTAGATCCGGTATATAGAGTAGCATATCAAGTCTTTTCACAATTGTAGGTTTAGATTTTACATTAGGGAATTTTAAAGTATATTGAGTTCCTACATCCTGTACCATTGTAACGTTTTCAATTCCATTCCAACCTTGTTTATGTGTTCCCAAAAATTGTTGCGGACTACGAAATTCTCTACCCTTATCATCAATGATACGAGCATAAGCATTCTTAGAACGATCATAAAGTGATATTTGTTTGTCAAAATCTAAATTTGTGATTTCTAATATAACAGACACAAAACCATTTGTGTAAAAACATTCTTTTAGAATAAATTGAATACCATGATTTACAACTGGAGTTTTCAGACCAGATTGTTGAGATTTCTGAGATGAGTTAGAGTTAGTCTTTCTACTTGTAACAATACCCTCTCCCATAAGCAATTTAATTGTAGAATCCTTGAAAACTTGAATAGAAGCTACTGCAAATACAGAACCCGTTTCAGTGGAAATAAGACGTGCATTGATCTTCACATTATTGCCAAGGTCAGTTATTGATCCGGTGATTATTGCATCCACACCCAGAATTTGACCAAGACTGATAGCCGTTTCCTGATCGATGTATCCGGTCATTCCAAGCTGTTGTTCTTCCAGTACTTTTTGCAGTAGATTTCTTTCTACTACATCAAATTTACCAGTTGTGAAAATTCGTGTGATCAATTCTTCGGCGATAAACCTACCTAATTGTGTAACATTTCCTTCTAGGTCTGCAAATTCGATAACTGCAATTTTCTTTACATTCGATTGATTGAAGCTGGAAATAATCTGATTTGTTAGTGTATTCATTTGGCTATCCAGTGTAATCTTCTCTGGCTCTTGAATCACTGCAGTTTTAGTTGCCGGCCCACAAGCTGTTAATGCAAAAATAATTAATATGAAAATAGTAAGTCTGATTGATCTCATTAATTCCTCCCAAGGTTTCTTTTGAATACAACATATAAAAATTTTATAATTTCAGCAAGACAATTAAATTATTTACAAAATTTTATGTAACAGAATTAATAATATTAAGTTAGTGAAGTAAATAAAATTTGCAAAGGAAGCAAAGGATATGTTTAAAAATTATTTTAAAATTGCTTTTAGGAACATTATTAAGCACAAGGCATTTTCAATTATCAACATTATTGGTTTTGCTATTGGATTGGCAAGTTGCCTTCTTATTTCATTGTATGTTTTCAACGAGATAAATTATGAAAAATTTCATGAGAATGGAGACAATATATATCGAGTGGGAGTAAATTTAACACATGGTGATAATAAAATTCCCTTTGCTTCTGCTATGCCTCCTTTAGGTCCGGCTTTGCAAAATGAATTCCCGGAAGTGAAGAGCATGACCAGAATTAGAAATGCAGGAGAAAATGTTTCCTTTAGCTATAACGAGAATGATTTCTTGGAAAGTAATTTTATTTATACTGAACCATCCTATTTTGAATTGTTTTCTTTTGATCTAGTAAGCGGAGATAAATCTTTAGCACTTAATGAACCATTTTCTATTTTGATCAAAGAATCTATAGCGCAGAAATATTTTGGAAATGAATATCCTATTGGAAGATCTATTGTTATGGGTGATGAATTCGATTTCAAAGTTACAGGTATCTTAGCGGAACCAGCAGGAAATACTCAGATGGATTTTGATATGATCGCTTCTTATTCTAGCCTGCAACCCATGGAACAATACAGCGACCAATGGGGACAGTTTGGTGTTGATCATACTTATATAATGTTAGATGAAAACTTTGATGAAAATTCTATAACAGAGAAGCTTCCAAAATTAATTGAGAATAATGTTCATTCTGGTATGGCTTCAATAATTTCGCTTTTTGTAACTCCATTCAATGATATTTATTTCCACTCAAAATTTAATAATGATTTTGAGCCGAAGGGAGATGTGAAGCAGGTTTATTTATTTTCTATTATTGCCGCACTAATAATGCTGATAGCTTGCCTTAATTTCATGAATCTATCTACTGCCAGATCAACCCACAGAGTAAAAGAAGTTGGAATGCGCAAAGTTTTCGGTTCAAATCGTTCACTTCTAGTAAAACAATTCTTAAGTGAATCTGTACTTACTACTCTGTTTTCAATGATTCTAGGTTTACTGATCTTCAGTTTACTATATCCGCAACTGAACCAATTTATCGGCAAAGAATTGGCTGTCAGCTATCTATTTCATCCTCTGTCATTGATGTTACTATTGGTTCTTTCTATTTTTGTTGGAATAGTAGCAGGCATCTATCCGGCAATTTTTCTTTCACGTTTCCAACCTATCCATGCTTTCAAGGCATTTACCGGAAGGTCAAGAACTGTATTCCGAAAGATAATGGTAATTATTCAATTCACAATTGCGATAAGCTTAATAATTGTTACGATCTTTGTTTTTAAACAGCTTAGTTTTGTTCGCAATATTGATCTTGGATTTAATAAAGAAAACAAACTTGTCATGCAACTTCCTATCGATTCAGAAAAAATGGAAGCCTTCAAAAATGAACTTTTACAAATTTCTGGAGTAGAAGAGGCAACCATTTGTTTTGCTCCTCCCGGATCAAATTCGGCGATGATAGTTAATGCTGTTACAGAAGAAAGTGATGATGGAATGATGGTTAGTGCACTTTCTTGTGATTATGATTATATCCCTTTATTCGATCTGGAACTGGTAGATGGAAAAAATTTTTCTGCAGATAACGAAAGTGATGCGAATGGTGGAATTATTATGAATGAGGCGGCAATTAAGCAGTTAGGAATTGAAGATCCAGTTGGTAAAGAGCTCTCTTATCCGCTTATTCCAAATACAGAAAACAATAGTAAAATAATTGGGGTACTAAAAGATTTTCATTTCAAATCTTTACGTGAAGAAATTTCTCCGGTAGTACTTTTCATAGGTGGTCAGCATAATTCTACTCTTGTGCTGCAATACAAACAAGAAAACCTTCCGGAAGTATTGGCATCGATCACGAATAAATGGAATGAGATGATTCCTAATGAACCTTTTGAATACAGTTTTTTAGACGAAGATTATGATAAACTGTACAACGCTGATGAGAAAATGGGAAAATTATTTATCTTCTTCTCGATATTAATTGTATTTATTGCGTGTCTTGGAATTTACGGGCTTGCAACTTTCTTAGGAGAGCAACGTGTAAAAGAAATTGGAGTTAGAAAAGTTATGGGCGCTTCGACTTCCAAAATTATGCAACTTTTAACAAAAGATTTTACAAAATGGGTAATTATTTCAAATATAATTGCAATCCCAATTGGTTATTATATTATGAATAAATGGCTTCAAGATTTTGCATATCGAACAAGTTTAAGTATTTGGGTTTTTGCTTTAGCTGGAGTTATTACACTTATAATATCATTGTTAACAATTAGTGTGCAAACTTACAAAACTGCTAATCTAAATCCTGCAAAAACACTAAAATATGAGTGATTTATTTAAGCCCGGAAATTATTGAAAGAGCACCCATGAATATAAGTAGGATCAGGATTATTTTTTTAAAATGATCATCAGTTATTTTATGTGACAGAATGTTTCCTACTAAAACACCAATTAGAAGTCCGGGAAGAAAAGTTAATGAATAATTCCAAACGGTTTTTGTGAGGAGTCCGTTCCAATAGTAAACAGGAATTGTGAATATATTTAATATAAAAAAATAAGCTGCCAGATTCCCTCTAAATGTGTTTTTATCTACATTCTGATTAGATAAAAACAAGATGATAGGAGGACCACTTACCGAGATACTGCCACCCAAAATTCCGCTGAGCATTCCTACCGGAATCATGGCGATTTTTTCATTCTTAAACTGCTTTCGAAAACCAATAAGCAGAAGAATTCCAAAAATTAATATCATGGAACCAATAAATATTTTTAATAGATTCTCATTCATGATAACAAGCAGATGTGTGCCTAGTGGCATTGTAATTATTCCTG
>JABIME010000123.1 GCA_018654125.1 Candidatus Cloacimonadota bacterium | reverse complement strand
TTAAAGATTTCGGCAATATCTACAATACTTGCAGCAACTGGACAATATGAGATCTCTTTTTCTTCTAATGGGCAATTAGGGCACTTATTAAATGCAAGATCTGTCCAGTCAGGCAGTTTAGCAAAAGGTTCATGTATCAAATTCAGATTTATCGAATCAAGTTCAATTTTAAAAGATTGGGAAGATCCGTCTTCTTTTGTGAATTTGTAAGCAATAACTATATTTTCATTTTCTGTCATTAACTCTCCTAAATTATGATCACTATTAAAACCAGAGCTACAATAAAACTCAACCAGATCTGCATTAATATATCCTTAAAATTGCAGTTCTTGTTCTGGGTCCATCAAACTCACAAAAATAAACACCCTGCCATGTTCCCAAAAGAAGTTTCCCTTCATGTATTATAATATCTTGGGAACAACCAACAATCGAACTTTTTGTATGTGCGTCAGAATTTCCTTCCATGTGTCTGAATTCAGACAGATCCGGAGAAATTTTGTTCAAGGCAATTATTAGGTCATGTTGCACATCTGGATCAGCATTTTCATTTATAGTTACAGCTGCAGTTGTGTGAGGTATAAAAACTGTGATCCTGCCTTCTAATATATTGCTTTCCTTTACAAATTGTTTTATCTCAAAAGTGATATCTACAAGCTGTTCATGCTCATCGGTAGTAACGGATATCTTTTTGATCATCTACATTCCTTTATTAAATATTTTAATTTTCAACTTCCTGAAAAGTGGTTTTATGTCAAATCATATCATTTATCTTGACGAATTATATCTAAACTAAGCATTTTAAATTCGAAACGCATCTTAACTGGAGGAATAATGAAAAATCTGCATATATCTGATGAAGATAAAATTTTAACTGGTGTTTGTGCTGGGATCGGGGAATCGTTTGGAATTAATGCTAACATAGTAAGAGGAGTTTTTCTGATTTCATTACTATTTGGCTTTTCAGGATTCTTCATCTATTTAATATTAACCGTTATCTTACCAAAAGGAGAAACTAAACCGGATGTTATTGATGTTGATGAAGAGGAAGAAAAAACAAATATCTGCAGAAGTTGGAAAAAAAGAATGTTAGCTGGTGTTTGCGGGGGTTTTTCCAATTATTTTGGTTGGGATGTAAGCCTTATCCGTATTGCCTTTGCAGCAATGACTTTAGCAGGTGGAATCGGAATTTTTCTCTATCTATTTTTCTGGTTCATATTTCCAAACGAAGAATAAATATATTTTAGATAACTAAGCCAGATGAAGTATCGTATTGCAAATTTTGTGCGTCATCCTGACGACACTTTTACGTTGCTCTACACAAAATATGTACATGTTTTTTTTGAAGGATAAGTAGATTTCTGCAAAATAGAATCGAATAAAAATTGATAAATCTCTAAATGTTTTTTAATTCTCTCGGAGGAACAAATTGAAATCTAAAATTGTTGTATTATTACTAACTTTCATGGTTTCACTTTCCGCTCAATTTTCTAATCCGCTAAATATTAATGGACTTGGAGAAATAACAAAAAGCAGCGGACAACATGCATATCAAATTGTTGATGAAGACGTGTATATAACCTATATAAAAGATTACATCTACTTCACAAAAATTACAGATGGTAATATGCAAACTCATGAGATAGTAGATGTATTATTGGTAACTACAAACAGGTTTACAAAACCTGCAATTCAAGTTTTAGAAAATGGTAATATTGTAATTGTTTATTCAGAAGTAGGAAGCACATCTAATAACTTCTTAAAAGTTGCTACATCAGTTGATGATGGAAATTCTTTTAGCATCGATACTTATATGTTAGATTGTTTTAGTGATCCGCAAATTGTTCAAAGCAATAGTGGACTTGATATTTGCTACTCGAATGCAGTAACCGGTACAAATTTAACAGACTATATGTATTTTACCGATACCGAAAGATCTGAAAACGAAGATGGAGGACCTGCTTCATGGGTATTAAAGTTTTGGGGTCCTGATGTATTGGATGGGCCGGTACATTCTAATGATGATATTTGGATTCAAAATGCAGCTGGTTGGCCTACATTTAGTGGTCCTGTTACAACGGCAGGCAGAATTATGGATTATGCAACTGGAGCACCTGCTATCAATTCTGCCCCATTGGATCAAATATTTTCAGGTGGTTATGCAGAAGAAGTTTCACCTGTTGATTTTAATCCAAACGCTGATTTAATCCGGCAGAATGGTATATTCCTTGGTGGTGGTGATACTGATATTGTTTATGTAAAGCTTGGTGAAGGTAGTTTTGAAGCAAGATTTGGTGAGATTGAGCAGGTACGTATTGATACATTTGGTGTTTATACTTGGTTTCCTCATAACGAAGCATGGGTTGATGCTGCAATTAATGCAGGTGTTAACTGGTACGAAGATACAGATCACATCTATACAAATTCAATTGCAATTTATGATACTATGTGGACGGTTGGACCATCTTTTCCAGTAATGAATCAATCTGTATGGGTTGGAGATGCAGAACTTTGGATTGAAGGTGAAGTTTATGGTGCTCAAACGTGGGCAAGTGCAGATACAGTTTTTATAGTGGGTGATATTAGTTATACCAATACCGCTTTTGGTTCAGCTCCGGATGAGATAGGCAATATGAACTTATCTGATTATTTTGGATTAGTTTCAGAGAAGAAGATCTTAATAAAATATAAACACAAAGACCCTTTTGATGATATGGAATTGCGTGAAGGTAATTGCAACAATGTAATGCTTTATGGTGCTTATGCAGCAATTGGGGAAGGTGATGAAAGCATTTATGGAAATATGGCGTGTCATTATGATGGAATAATAACTTTTGAATATCAGCATCCGCACGGTTCAACCCCAGATTTTACTGCACAAAGCCCTTACACTTTACAAGATACGCTTTATACTTATGTAGATTTTCATAAATATATTTTTCCACAAGATAGCTTAGTTTCATCAGAAATTATTGGCTTCAATCTTCATGGTGGTGACCCACTTGTAAATTCAACTTGCGGATTCCCTTATGAACATCCCCAGTATTTCAATTCTTATCCAAATAATATCCCTGCTGAATATGAATATCCATATGGAACGGATTATCCATGGTATAATCCTGTTTGGCCGGAAAGCTCGGACGATATAGTTTTTGAAAGGGGTACTCTTACACTTTTCGGCTCATTCCTTCAAAGACGTCGTGGAGCAATTCACCGTTCAGGAAGTGACCCTTATAATCACCCCGGAATGAACCCTTATGATCCAGATGAAAATGAATGGAATATGGAGGAATATCATTTTGATGGAACTCATGGATCAACTGGATATGATAAAGATTATCACTATGATTCAAGGTTAAGATATATTCAACCTCCAGATTTTCCCTCATCATCCCAATACCCTGATACTAACAACGATATTCGTGTGCTTCATTCTTCCAATAGTACACAAAATTTTGTAGAAATACATGTAGAGGAACTTGATGGAATGCTACAGGAACTTTGGATGGATTCGGATGGAGAGAATGTTTTAATTGCTTATCAAACCTTTGCAGAAATTGATAGTTTGCACTTTCTTATATCTAATGATGATCCCCTGCAGTATGAACATTATATTGTAGAAAGTGGAGGGAACAAACTAAAAAATGCCCATATCGTTAATGATACAATTTATGTTTTGTGTGAGGGTTTTTATCAAGAATTTATTTATCGTTATCAAATTGGCGATCCAGTTCCGGAATTAGTAGAAAGTTTTGATCTTGAGAATAGCCTGAGCGATTTTACTGTTAGCGAGTCTGGTGCTCTTGCCTATGTTTATGAGGAAAATTATGATCCAGAAATTATTGATCTTGACTTCAGGTATAATAATGAAGCTGGATCTATGATGGGAATGATGAATTGGAGTTATCTATTTGGCACTTTCAATCATAGAAAATCTGATGTTAGTATTAAATTAGATGAAAACAATAAAGCTTACACTACTTTTTTGAAAACTATTGATAATACTAGTTCGGCAACTGGTGAGCTTTATCTTATTTCTGGTGAGCTTGATGGGATCGTTGAGATAACGGAGGATGAAATAATTCCACCAAAAGCAAGTATGAATATATATCCTAATCCGTTTAACCCAGAAACAACGATTTCTTTTAGTTTTACAGAGAGTATACAAAACGCAGAAATAAATATCTATAATGTAAAAGGGCAAAAAGTAAGATCATTTTCCGCTCTTGGTCACCCTGAGCTTGTAGAAGGGGCTGTAGTTTGGAACGGAAAGGATACTAATAATAAAAGTGTTTCAACGGGAATATATCTCTTTGAACTTAAAGCAGATGGGAATGTACAGAAAACCAAGAAAGGCTTGTTGTTGAAGTGATAGATTATTTTACGTCATCCTGACGACTCTTGCACGTTGTTCTCTTTAGGAAGGATAAGTAATAAAGAATTGATACTCTTCGTTAATAGAAGAGCAACAAGATGTCGCAGAAAGAGAATTTTCTATGAAAATTTATGACTTCTCAGAGTGACGAGAATGTAGTTTTAACAGAATCAATATAATTAATCGGAGGAATAAAATGAAATTGAAGCTTGTATTATTATTAATGGTTGTTGTTATCTCAATTTCTGCACAGATCTCAAATCCTATGGAGATAAACGAAGAATATGGCAATAAAATGAGCAGTAATCAGAGAGCTTATCAAATTGTTGATGAAGCAGTTTATATTACATATCGTAAAGGCGAAAGTTACATCTATCTCACTCGTATCAGT
>JABIME010000122.1 GCA_018654125.1 Candidatus Cloacimonadota bacterium | reverse complement strand
TAATTTCATGTTAGAAAATAGAGATAAGAAAGCTAAAATATTAATTGTTGATGATGAAAGAGATACTAGAGATATTTTCAGCAGACATCTAATAGATGAATATCATATTGATACTGCTGACTCCGCTCATGCAGCATTAGAAAAATTGAAAAATAATTCTTATCAGGTTGCACTTAGTGACCTTGTAATGCCGGGTGAAGATGGTTTAAGTTTGCTAAAGAGTATTAAGAAGAATTGGCCGGAAATTGCGGTTATGGTAATAAGTGGGAAAGCATCAATTGAGATGGCAGTTGAAGCAATGAAACTTGGAGCAGATGAGTTTATTGAAAAACCTGTTGAAGATCTTGATCTCCTTAAGCTAAAAATTGAAAAATTACTTAAAGCCAAATGGCAAACTGATGAGATAAAAAGATTAAGAACCATATTAGATAATGAATTTGATAGATCTCATATTGTTGGTAATAGCCTTGCAATACAGAAGATCATGGAAAAAGTTAAGAAGATTGCACCGCTTGACACAACAATTCTAATTTCAGGGGAAACAGGTGTAGGTAAAGAACTTATTGCTGACTTAATTTATAGAAATAGTAGTAGAAATAAGAAAAAGTTTGTTGCTATAAACTGCGGAAGCTTACCTGAAAGTTTATTAGAAAGTACCCTATTCGGTCATAAAAAAGGTTCTTTTACAAGTGCAATAAAAGACAAAATCGGCTATTTCCAGGAAGCAGACGGCGGGACACTCTTTTTAGATGAGATAACCGAAACCAGCCCTGAGTTCCAAGTAAAACTATTAAGAGCCTTAGAAAAAGGAGTTATTCGACAAGTTGGTGGGGAAAATGATGTGTCTGTTGATGTTAGAATTATTGCAGCTACAAACAAAAAGATGGAAGATGAAATTGCAAGTGGAAAGCTTCGTGAAGACCTTTACTACAGATTGAATGTGATAAATTTAAATATTCCCCCTCTACGAGAAAGAGTCGAGGACATTAAACTTCTGGTAAGCAAATTCATTTCCGAATTTTCCCAAAAATACAAAAAACAAGAACTTAAAATTTCTCATGCAGCGCTTTCAATACTGTTAAATCAGCAATGGAAAGGGAATATCCGTGAACTAAAAAATACTATTGAACACTCTGTTGCACTTGCGTCACATGACACTATAATTCCTGAAGACCTTCCAGATCATATTTATAAGGAAGATACTAAAGAGATCGATACTTCTTCTTCTCAATTTTTAGGTCTACCCTACCCTGAAGCAAAAAGAAAATTTGAGATGAGCTATATAGAAAATTTAATGGATCAATTTAAAGGTGATGTTACGAAAGTCTCGAAGATATCAAATATAAAAAGACAAAATCTATATGAAAAATTTAAACGCTATGAGATTAATCCTGATAATTTTAGACATTGATTAATAAATTATTCTTTAGTTAAACAAGGATGAAAGAATAGGAACACAACAAATCTTGCTAATTGTATTAACTGTGATCATTGTGGGAATTGCTATTGCAGTAGGACTTACAATGTTCAGAGCTTATGTAATGAATTCAAATCGCCAAGCTGTTTTATCCGATTTAAATTTAATGTCAGCTTCAATAATTGCTTATTTCAAAACTCCTACTACTCAGGGTGGTGGTGTTTATGATATTGAAAAAATCAGTATGTATCTAGGTTATCAATATTATCCCGCTGGTGATTCTTTAACTACAGGTAATGGAAACTATCTGTTCTCGTATGGGATGTATGGAACTCTTACCATACAAGGTTTTGGAACGGAGATTGGTAATGATGGGGAAAATCGCGTTAAAACAACTATGACTATCTCTCCGTATATTAATAATATTAGTGTGTTAGTAAATAATTAGAGGTTTATGATGATTACTCTTTAAATCTGAAGATTCTCATAACAAAATAAATTGGCATTAGATAATCGCTTAGTATGATTCCTGTTTAGAAGAGACTTAGATGGCGTTAGATCACTGTCTTAGTGTGTGACATAATATTATTACCCACAAAATTCAACTTGTCACTTTTTTATATCAGTTATGAATTTTTGTTATTTTCTTCTTAAAATTAATTTTTTCCTTGCGTGTTTTAAAACAGCTTTATAAAGTCGTTTACGAATTAAATGACATAGAGTAATAAAAAAATATCGCTTTGGCACACTAGTTGCAATGTAGAGAGATGTGGATAAAAAAAAGTGAATTAAAAAAACAAAATTAAACCTAGGAGGGTATAATGGGAACACAACAAATTCTATTAATCGTATTAAGTGTAATTATCGTGGGTATCGCTGTAGCAGTAGGTATCACAATGTTCAATGCTCAGGCAACGAACTCAAACCGTCAAGCCATAGTTGGTGACATGAACAATTTAGCAGCTTCAGCTTTAGCATTCTACAAAACTCCAGCTACACATGGTGGTGGAGATAACGATTGGGGTGCAACTGCAGATGATCCAGATGAATTAGGAACATGGCTTGGATACGAATGGGATGGAACAATCTGCGCTACTGGTAATGGTGAATATACTATCACTATTGCTGGTGATGTAGTTACTATTGTTGGTGTTGGTAATGAATTAGGTAATGATGGTGCTGCCGGTGTTCAAGCAACAATGTTAATTACTGGTCAAACAAGTGCAATCGGTACAACAATAGACAACTAAGACATTATTTATTTGTCTTAAATTTATTGTAATATGGGAAGATTCATCTTCCCATATTACTGTATTTTCAAATATTTTCTCATTTAAGGAATTATTATGCAATATGAATTTAGATATCAGGGGATAACATCACAAGGCAAGGGTGTACAGGGTATTGTTTTAGCTTCAAGTAAAGGTAAGGCAAAGAAAATAATTGATGAATTTTCCGAAAAGCATAAGATTAGGATTAATTCCATTCAAAAACGAAGTCTATTTTTATACAACCTAAAATTACCAAATGGTAAAAAAGTAAAAGGAAGACAATACGCCTATACAAAGGGTGAGGTTAGCCGAGCACTCGTTAGTATGGGCTATAAAAATGCAAAAATAGAAAAAGCTATTATAGATATTAAGTTAAAACCACCTTTTGCTAGTATTTTGATGTTCGTAAATTTGAGTTCCTTTCTTTTAAAAGAAAAAATGAGTTATGATAAAATTTTGCGTATGCTCGCAGATGAAGAATCTAATTTAACTTTAAAAGAATCTTTAAAGAAAATTGAAAGTGAATTGAAAAAAGGAAAGGAAGGAACTGAGGTTTTCGCAAGACATCAAGATGTTTTTGGTAAATTTCCTGCATATATGCTTGGTTTGGCTACAAAATCTGGTAACATGGCAGAAGTATATGATGCAACAGCAAAATTCATGGAACGAGAAATGGAATACAAAAAAAGCTTACGATCTGCATTATTAATGCCTGCATTTACTGTATTGGCAATGTTTGGAGCTGTTTTATATTATGTTATTAAAGTATTCCCAGACACTGCTAAGATGTTTCTCAGATTTGATATTGAGCTTCCACCAATGACAGCGGCAACATTAGATATTAGTGACTATTTTGCTGTAAACTGGTGGTGGATAGTTTTAATAATCATTATTCCAATTATCGCGTCAGCTCTCTGGTGGCGTACACCCAAAGGGATGTATTGGCGTGACAAGAATCTTATTAAATTACCTGTAATGGGACATTTAATTCATAAATCTAGTATAGAAATTTTTTTTAGAGTATTTTCAGCAATTTATGCTGGAGCAGAAAATAATATTGAAACATTAACTGCTTCCGCAGAGGCTTGTAGAAATAAATTCATGGAAAAAGGTGTTAAGGAAGTTGCTATTCCATTAATGCTTAAGGAAGGAATGTCATTAGTACCAGCTTTAGAGAAAGCAGATGTTTTTAATCAAAGTACATTAAGCCGCTTAAAAACGGGTACAGAATCTGGTAACATTCTTCAATCAGCTCAGCAAATAGCTACATTTTATGAAAAAGAAACAACATATAAAATGGAAAATATCATACAATCCATACAAGTGTTTGTTGGTATGTTTATCGCAATAGTCATAACACTTCTAACAGTTGTTTCTTCGGAAGTTGCAATGATATCACCAAATACACCGGGTATGTAAATTAGGGAGTTATCGTGTTAAGGAAATCCAGATTTGGTCAATTATTACTCAAAAAGGAAGTTATTGATCAAAAAACAATGGAAAAGGCATTGCTCATCCAGGCTGATGAAGATCAATCTAATCCAAGGGGATTAGGTGAGATACTGGTTGATGATTTTAAAATAAACCATCATGCTATTTATGGTTTATTGGCAGAATTGTATGCTTTTCGTTCTATTGAAATAAATACAAATGATCTTGATAATTCTCAAACGAAACATACGAAGGAACTTTTAGCAAAATTCCCTGAGGATTTTAGAAAAGAGTTACTTTATAAAAGAATCCTTCCATACCAAATTGCATATGGAAGACGAAATACACTTATAGTTTTAGCTGCAGATCCAACTGATAAGATTACTGAGCGAATTCCGGTTTATTCTGAATTTAAGAAATATGAAGTAGTATATTGCAAACTACAAACATTAGAAGAATTAATAGGCATTATAGCTCCTCAAAAAAACGAATTTTTAGATCTACTTCAGGAAGCTGAAGAACAGATTGAGGAGATGGCAGAGTCAAATTCAAAAGATGATGTTGATGAATATGCCCTCGATGAAGAGATAAATAAGAGCCTTCTTGTTAACCTTTTTGAAGGTTGTTTAATTGAAGCTGTACGTAAAGGTGCAAGTGATATTCATATAATTCCTTATCGTAGATCATCTGTAGATTTTTATTTTAGAGTTGATGGGAAACTTATTCGTTGGCACAGACAAGAAAGAACTTCACCTGAAGCAATTTCTGCTGTTGTTAAAGATAGAGCCGTTGGTGTAGATCGTTTTGAAAGAGATACGGCTCAAGACGGGTTTATGCAGAGGATTGTTGATGATCATTTAATACGTTTTAGAGTTTCAATTATTCCCATAACATCTTCTGAATATGAAAGAAGATTTGAAAGTGTTGTTATAAGAACAATTGATGATAGAAATGTTATTACGGACTTACGCAAACTTGGTTTCCAAACTAAAGCTGAAAGTGATTTTTTAAAATCAATAAGTAAGTCAAAAGGTATTATTTTAGTTACAGGACCAACCGGTAGTGGAAAATCAACAACTTTAATGGCAGCACTGTACCAAATTATTAAACCTGAAATTAATGTTTTAACTGTTGAAGATCCTGTAGAGTATCACATTAAAGGTGCGAGACAATTAAAAATTGGAAATCGATTCTCTTTCGAATCTGCTATTCGTTCAATTCTTCGACATGACCCAGATGTTGTGATGGTTGGTGAGATCCGTGATAAAATAACCGCTGAGATAGCAATTAAATTAGCAAACACAGGTCATCTAACATTTTCTACTTTACACACAAATGATGCACCAAGTGCTATCTCGCGTATGTATAAAATGGGAGTAGAAACGTTCCTATTAGCTTACGCAATTAATATAATTATTGCACAGCGTCTTATAAGAAGGTTATGCTCCAACTGCAAAAGACCTATTTCAAAAGAAAGATGGCCGGCTGCTCTAGATATGGGTTTTTCGGAAGAAGAACTTACTTCCGGAACAATCTTTGAAGCAGGAGACGGCTGCAAAAAATGTAATGGTGGATATAAAGGTAGAACCAATATTTGTGAGGCACTATATTTTACGCCAGAAATCAGAAAGGCAATTGTTGAATCTGGTGATGAAATAGACGAAGATGAGATCAGAACAATAGCAGAAAGTCAGGGAATGCTTTCATTAATGGATTCAGGAATTGATAGAATCCGCACCGGAATGACTTCTGTTACAGAAATAACTTACGCAACATCGGAGGATTAGATAATGGGTAATCAAATGTTATTAGTTCTCTTAGCAGCAGTATTATTCTCAACAGTGATACCGTATACTTATGATCATATATTTACGCAACGTGAGCTTGTATATAATGGAATGTATATGTTGCAGGGGCAAAAAATTGCTGATAGTCTTTTTCAAAGAATTGGATGTGAGTTGTTAGGTGCTACCTTTGATAATTCTACAACATTCGAATCTGTAGCTACTTCTTATGTTACGTATTCTAGTGCAGAAACAAAAGTAATTGATGGTATAACTTATAATATTATGTTAGCTTCATATAATAGTTCACAATTTGGAAATATTCTATCACCATTTTCTTTACCATATAATTATAGACGAATTGATATTTGGATTGACTGTAGCCCTAATGGTACTGATGTAATTTCTATTGGTTCAGCTGCAAATCCGTTAACTAAAATTTATGCAAACAATGGAATGTAAGGAATATTTGAAATGCATGCATTATTAGATGCCGTTGGTGCTTTTATGGCTGGAGGAGCAATTCTGCTAACACTTTTCTCAGCTTTATTAAACATTCAAGGTCATGCATATAATACAACAATGCAAGTTACTACTAACCAGTCAGCCGAAAGGATTACTAGTGCACTTGAAGACTATTTATCTTATGTTGCTTCCGGTTCCGATGTTGATCCTTCAACTGCGGTAACACAAGCCGAAATAAGATTATTCAGTTATACCGGAAAAATACAAGATGATTTAGCTGTGCATAATTATGTAGTCATGCAAGGAACTCAAGATGGAACAACAGGTTGGTGGCCAATTCAGATATTTGAAGACGGTTCACAGATCATGGGAGACGTATGGGCAGATCAGGAGTTCGAGTTTCTATATTACGATGAAGATGGAGTCCAAATTCCGTTTATCGGATTTGGACAGGTACATAGTTCCAATCTACCAAATATTCGTTCAATATCTGTTAATATGTCACTTGTTAGCCGTGGATGGGAACATGGAGCTGATGTTACAAATGTTCACAATAGTATTGTTTTCTGGAAGTTTTTTAAAAATATGTATATGCAATAAGAAATATTAAATGAAAATTAATTACCTAAGGTAATTATAAATGTTACTTCTATGAAGTACATTTATTAACTGGGAGGGATCATGGGAAAAATGTTAATAATAATTATTGTTGTTATTACAGCAATTTTTGCCACAATCACACTAACTGTACAAAACAAATCGAGCCAAGTTGCTGATACTGTAACTGAACAACTTGATGAACTACGAGCAAAAGATATTGGTGCATATGCATTAAATTATGCTATAAAATTACATGGTGATGGAGTGATAAGCAATACAAGTATTCCCGCACCTTTAATTAATGATGATGATCCTGAATATTATGAGCATGCTTTAGGAACATATGACATTATGGAAGGTTCAATTGATAATCTTTATTATTCTTTTGTAGATTTTACACTTCCTAAAGATTCATTATTAATAAAAGCAAGTATATCTCATGGAACAATTAGTGGGCATAAATGTGAGACAATTGTAGCATCAACTTGGGGAGCAATTCCATCAGAAGTTGGTGACTGGAGTTTTGATGAAGGAACCGGAACCGACACTGAAGATGGTAATGATAACAGTAACGATGGAACGCTTATAAATGTAGATGAAGGTACTGTATGGGATACTGGTCAATTTGGTACAGCAATTCATATTGATGGTACAAATGACCGAGTCGAACTTGAGGATGGAGTGAGTTCTACATATGATGATGTAATGACAGTTACAGTATGGGCTTTATTAGATGCTTCTTTTTTGGATTGGGGGACATTCATCGCTGAACAAACAGACGATGGCGGTTGGAATGTGTGCTGGACATTACGTGGTTTCATTCTAGACTTATGGTTTTTCCAATATGTTAAATATGCTTTTGATGTTGTAACAGCATCAACAGTAGAAGAAGTTCAGATCTCGAAATCAAGCTGGCAAATGGATCCTTACGAATGGCATTTTCTTGTTGGTTCCTATGACGGTACGTATTCTGAAACAGAAGCAGAGATTACAATTCAAGTATATGATGAAGGTTTTTCTGCAAGTAAAATAATTGATAAGTGGTCTCGACGTGATTCCACAAATAGTGTTTTTATTGGTGGTCGCGAAACTAATACCGCTTGGTTTGGAGCATTCACCTGCATAGATGCAACCCTTGATGAGGTTAAAATGTTCGATAGTATTCTAACCCCCGCTGAGTTAGCTGACCTCTATAATAACAATGCAACTTTAGTAAATGAAATCTTATATTGGAATGATAATATTCCACCAGCTTCGGAATAAAAATATTTGGAGTAAATATGAATGAGAAAACTTTTTTGAGTCATGAAGTAGAAACCTATAAATGGTGGTCTAAGGTACGTTGGTTTATAGTTCTTATCTTATTTGCTATTGGGATATTACGTGTGACTCAAATAAATCAAACTTATCCAATTGTAATATTTGTAGCAACTTTTCTTGGAATTTGTATTCTTAATGTTCTGTTCTATCTCCAGATAATAAAAACAAATGCTCTTTATAGCTCATTACAGATTGTACTTGATATTGTTTTT
>JABIME010000121.1 GCA_018654125.1 Candidatus Cloacimonadota bacterium | reverse complement strand
GGTAAGCTCTCCCTTACAATTTCCTAATTTTATTGGACTATTCTCTGTTTGTATTTTAATTTTACCAATACTGCTTTTCAGTGATAATGGACTGTTCTCAAAAGTAAGATCAATATTTCCTGTGTTTTCTTTTATAGCTACTGGTCCATTTTCAGAAATAATCTGAAGGTCTCCTTCATTATTTGCAATACTAACAGGACCATTTTCATTGGTGATAGTATGTGAACCATTCAATTTGATAATCGAGATCGGAGCGTTTTCAGTTTTAGCATTAATATTTGTCTTCTCGGGAACCAGTACATTAATTTTGATATTTCTAAAGTTACTATCCTTTTCATCTGTTTTTATAGTAAGAATATTCTTTTTTTCATCATACTTACACTGAACAACCTTTTCTAGATCGTCTTCGAAGATCTCTTCCTGTTTTGCCGTTATTTCTATTTTAGCAGTACTTTCATCACTTCCTGCAATACTCACTCCATAATTTTCTGATGCAAATTCCAATTTGAGCTCATCTTTCACATCAAATTTATAATTCAACTCTAGCTTTTTCATTATTATCCTCTCTTTTTTAATTTGGAAAGTGCTTCTTCTACTGATAGATTTCCATTTTCAATTTCATTTAATATCTCATCAGATCTGACATCTTCAACTTTTTGCTCTTTTGAACACAAAGTATTAATAATCTCTGCTAATCTGTTCTTAACTGTTGGATATGAAATATTCAACGCTTTTTCTACTTCCTTAATATTACCGCTACAACATAGGAATGTTTTTGCAAATTCCTGTTGGGTAGCTGTTAATAAAGATAGATCTCCAATTCCAAATTTCCCTTTTATACTTGTATCACAACTTGAACAATGATATTCAACTATATCCAAATTGGAATTACATACGGGGCATTGCTTCAATCTTTTATTCATTTTTTCCTCCTGACCTGTGACATAAATTATTTTCATAATTAATTATGTCAAATACTTTTTTGATTATTTTAATATCTACCTTAAAATTCTTAATGTATTACTTAATATTATCAATCTTTCTTTGGCTTCAACATGTTTCAGTTTAAGTAATCAAACATTCTTTGCTTTCTATATCAATTTTGATCTTTGATTCTTAAGGCTATTGATACATTTTATAATTGACTTTATCGGTTCAGATTCATAGATTCGATTTTGCATTAATTAATAAATATAATAGGAAGGCATTAGTATTGAAAGTTTGTTTTACAGCGAATGCATTAAATGATTTTGAGAAATCAGTTTTAGATTCGGAGATTACAAATTGTGATTAATTGTTGCAAAAAGTTTATCCTTTTACTTTTGTTAATTATCTGCATCAATAATTTATATGCATCGGATGATAATATTTTTTTAGAAATTCCGCAGAATTTCTTGAAAGGGATATTAAAAGCTAATTATAAAGAGACACCATTTGATGAGTTCTTCCCATTAAACAGTGTTGCAATTCCACAACCCAAATACCCAAATACAAAAGAGCATCCATCTCTACTCTTCAAAAAAGAGAATGCCCATTTGATCCGATCCAGATTTTATCGAGAACCCTACAAAAGCTGGGGAGAAAATATAATCGAGCGAGCATTAACAAACAATCATGATCTTACATCACCTTTACTCTATGAATTATTGAGAAGTGAGGGAGCCAAAGCAAATGCGTTTGCTTATTTTCTAACTTTTGATAATGATTTTCTTGAGACTGCCAAAGCAGCACTACTAAATATCGGTGATACTCTTCCACCTGTATCACCTGAGGGACAAAATGATAGAGTTGGTTGGGGAGATTGGATGAGAGCTGCACAAGCACTCAGAAATTTTGCAGTTACTTATGATCTGATCTATTGGGAACTTACCGAACAGCAACGTGAGATCATTGAAAATAAAATGATGAAACAGGTTGAACAGCATCACAGGAACTTCAGAAAATTCCCATGTAACTTAAATAAAGTTGAAATATCGTCAGGAATTGGAATTCCAAAAAATAATCACATAATAGAAATTGCTGCGGGAGTTGCTACAGTTACTTTAGTAATCGACAATTCAAGATGCAAAAAGTACTTTAATGATGCGATAAGAGAGTTACAATATGGTTTAGCAATGATCGATGTAGATGGGTCTTATCGAGAAGGAGCTAACTATGGAAGATTCGTTGCATCAATAATCTTCCCTTTGGCTCATTATATTAAAAACATAACTAATACTAACATTCTGAATTCACCTCGTATTAAAAAGTTCACTCGCTGGCTTATTGATATGGAAAAACCTGATGGAACAATTCCGCTCTTTGATGATGCATACAGCATGTTCTTCCCATTTCAACCTTTAGGCTCTGGTTTAACAAATTATGAGCATGAGCTGTTTTATCTATTTGAAAAAAATGCAGAAAATTTTAGAGATAATGACCTGATGTTTATTGATGCTTTCTGTGGTTTTGATGATAGAACTTTTCCTCAAGTACCGAACTATGATCCGGCAACATTCTATCCTGATGGTGGTATGTCCATATTCCGAGGAGATAGGGATATCTACGCACTTTTACTGGGTGAACCAGGTAGAAAGAACTATTCTCATCATGATCATTTTGAACCGGGAGCAATTACTCTATCAGCTTATAATAAAGATTTTCTTATCGATAGTGGATACGGAATAATTGGTCCTTATGATCTTGATAGAAGTTGGTTTACTTCTGCTCAGGCTCACAATATTCCATTAGTTAATGGGCTCGGGCCTAACCTAAATCCTGTTTGGGGAGATGATCTAGACGCTGAAATGGGCAATTATTTTGGATCGGAACAAATATCAGCTTCTCAGGTTAGATCTAATTATAGAGGAGCAGATCTTACTCGCTCAATCTGGTTTGCAAATCAGAGGTATTTTATTGTAGTGGATGAATTTATTTCTAACAGAAAGAAAAGATTTTCTATCCCCTGGCATGGGCTTGGTATTTTTGAAAAAGTTAGATCAACTAGTGCAAGATGGACACAGGATAATTATATTCTTGATGCTGAATTTATTTCTGAAAATGATAATTCACTATTATTCACAACAAAAACAGGATTGCACACAAATCGCATTTTTAACTATGAACATCAAATTCTTGAAGCAAAACTACCACCAAGTAAGCAGAATAAATTTATTTCAGTTTTCATTCCAAATATGGTTGGTGAAGAAGAAGTTCAAGCTGATGTAACTGAAGCCTTTTCTAACAGTAATATTAATGCAAGAGTAATTATTGATCGTGCTAATAATTGGAAGGATTTCATTGTACTAGCTGATTCCGTTTGGAATTGTGAGAATGTTTCTAGTGATGCTAATATTGCAGTTTTTCATCAAAATGAGTTTAATGCAGTAGAATATTTATCAGCAAATAGTGTTACATATTTCACTATAGATGATGAAGTAATATTCAGAGCAGATAAACCAATTGATATAACGATACATTTATCCTATGAAAATTGGTTCGGACACATCTCTTCTAAGCAGAAGAAAAACAATTTCATAGAATTCTTCCCAACAAATAATCAAGGATTTATGAGCTTCAATAATAAAATAGTCGAATTTGATGATTCTATTTGCAGGTTCGTAATAACCGAAAGTGGAGTATTTGATTTTCATCCATCTAGGAATAAGATTTACACTGCTGACAAATTTAAACCCAATTATCCAATTCTAAATAGCTTGAATTTTTCACAAGACCCAAACTATGACATTGAATTAATGAATAATTTTGAGAAGAATCAGTTACGAAATGAGATTACCATGCTAACTAGTAAAGCCATGAGAAACGAAGTTGATTCTCTAATTAATTATCCTTTGAAAAATATTTATGGAATCACTGCAGGATTGGTTAATGCGGCTTGGAGTTCTTCAGAAAGCTTCAAAATCAATCTACCTCAATCTTTTGAATTAGAACGGGAAATAGCTGGCAAACAAGTATCTTATTTCGAGGAAGGCCACATTACAGATAAAGGACTTTCAACTAATTTTCATAGATTAGAGATTGAAGACACATTCTATTTCCTACAAGAAAGTTATTTTAGAGACCATCATTTCACATCAGCCGAAATAAATTTCCGACAATATCACATTTATGCGGATCGTGAAGAATTAAAAAATGATATAGATTATCAATTTGCTTTCGATAGATTTTTTGATAATGGAACAATAGCGCTTCAACACAATAGTGAAGAGAAAAATGAAAGCAGAAATGGAATACTTCTAAATTATAATACTTGGAATAGTCAGGCTTTATGGAATCAGACTGATGAGAAGAGTGATTATTATTTCTCATTATCTAAACAAGGAAAACGTTTTAGCGGCAATTTTGCAGGAAATTTTAGTGAAGATAATAAACTACAGAATTTTTTGTTCACAAATTCCTTATTAATTTCCAGTAATCTTTTATTCAATTCCAGATTTATAAGAGCAGAATTGGATGGTGAAAAAACACAGTTTGTTGATTCTAATATTTATTATTATATCAGTAATTTTTCAGGCTCATTTTCTACTTATAAAACACTATCCGAAAAGTATAAATACAACTGGCGAATGAAATACAATTATTATAAATTCGGCTTTGTGCATCATGGTGAATTTCAGAAACATATGTTTGGAGATTTTGAATTAAGATACAAGGGTAGAAAAATTTCTATTAAAAACACTTTGCACAAATTGGAAACAAATCAGTTCAAGATAGCTTTCAATTCCAAGAAGAATTGGTCTGTAAATACTGGCTTAGAACTGGATCTAGTCAGCTCTAAATTGTCGCGAATATCTGGAGGACTTCATTTTAACAAATTTATTCGTTCCGGATTAGATGTAATGCATACGTTGAATAATGAAAAGGAGTGGTTGGGAATTTGCTGGGTGATGGATAGCAGAATTTTTAAGAATGAACTTTTGAATATTTATACTGCTACTTTTTTTGATGATCAAATGGATGTTTCTTTCTATGAAATTCAAATAAGCCAGATAGGAAAAAACTATTCTCCCGGGATAAAGATCAAAAAAGATAATCGTGGTTTT
>JABIME010000120.1 GCA_018654125.1 Candidatus Cloacimonadota bacterium | reverse complement strand
TGTTTTTAAAGTAATTATTGGTATTTTTGTTAAATAATTATTCCACTTGACAGAAAGTAAGTTAATTAAATGAATTCACAAAAATTTATTCTAAAATTTAAAGGAATATCAATATGAGTAAGAAGCAAATTTTAGTTGTTGAAGATGAAGCCGTTGTTGCAGAAGATATTAGAAAGATTTTACAAGGTTACGGCTATGATGTTCCCGAAGCCATTTCTACTGGTGAAGGTGCAATAGAAGCAATAAACAAAAAACATCCTGATTTAATATTATTAGATATTATGTTAAAGGATGACCTAAGTGGAATTGATGTAGCTAAACATATTATTGGCTTAGATATACCTGTTATATATCTCACTGCATATTCCGATAGAGATGTAATAGAAAAAGCAAAAGCAACTGGTCCTTTTGGCTACCTCATTAAACCATTTAGAGAAAGAGAACTTGTGGCTACAATACAAATGGTTTTCTATAAGCATAAAATGGAGCAACAACTAAAAGAGAGCGAAGCAAAATTTCGTACTCTTGTTGAAACTTCTGATGAAGGTATCTGCATGCTCGACACAGAAGATTATTTCACATTTATTAATGATGCCGGAGCAAAAATATTCGGTGGTGTGATCAGCGATTTTGAAGACACTAATTTATCAGACTATCTAAATAGTTACAATTTAAAGAAAGTACACAAGCAAAATAAATTACGAGAAGAAAATCAATCATCTCGTTATGAACTTGAAATTATTCGTAAAGATGGAAGAAAACGTTTTCTGAATATTATTGGAAGCCCAAGATTTATTGATGATGAATTCGTAGGTACATTTGGTATATTCAGTGATATAACTGAAAAGAAGATGACTCAGTTAAAACTAAAAAGAACGATGGATAGCTATACTCGAATTTTTGAGAACATCCAAGATATTTATTTTGAAACTGAATTTGATGGTACAATTCTTGAGATCAGCCCATCTATTGAACATGATTCTAGTTATACACGCAAAGAATTGATCGGGAAATCTATATTTAACCTATACTCTGATGAAAATCAGCATGATCTCTTCTTAACCAAACTAACAAAAGATGGTCATCTTACAGATTATGAGATTGTTTTAGAAGATAAAGATAAAACACTTTTGACATGTTTAATTAATGCAAAAATAATTGAAGATGTAGATTCAAATAAAGTTAGAATTATTGGCTCATTGAAAAATGTAACCGAGCAAAGAGAAAGTGAGATTGAGCGTAAAGAATATGAACTGAGATACCGCAAATTATTTGAATCATCAAGCGATGCGGTGATTTTACAAGATGAGAATGGCTTGATTGATTGTAATAATGCAGCAACAAAATTGTTAGGTTATTCAAGCAAAGATGAGCTTATAAAGCTTAAGCCTGCCGATGTTTCTCCAATGATGCAAGCTAACAACAAGCCATCTAAGGAAACATCAGAAGAATATTACAATCAAACAATCAAAAATGGGAATATGAAGTTTGAGTGGGAATTAATAAAGCAGAATGGGAGATCATTCAATGCTGAAGTTTGGTTGAGTAGTTTTCAATTAAATTGTAAAACTTTTATTCAAGCTACAATCCGTGAAATACCGGATAATAAAAAAAAATTATACAACAATGTCAGATAGATCTGAAGAACATCCGCATTTAGAAGAACTTAATAACAAACTTCAGAATGAGATCAATGATCGGATTAAGATCGAAAACGAACTTCAACGTAAAAATCATGAACTTCAACTAATTCTTAAGACTTCCAGATATATAAATTCCAGTTTAGACCTGAATGAAGTATTCCAGCGTTTAGCCGAAACTGTGATGGACCATCTCAAATCTTATGGATGCGCTATCTATCTTATCTCTGATGACAAAACTAAATTACTACCACAATTTGTGATCGACCCAGATTTTGTAAACGAGATTATGGCAACACCTTTAGATATTGACTCAAGCTTTACTGGTAAAGTTGTAAAAGCAAAGAAAAGTATGATGTTCAATGATGCTGGACCAAATGAAAATGGATTCCAAATCCCTGGCACAACAGAAGAAGAAGAAGAAAGGATCCTTGCTGCACCCTTCATTTTCAAGAATGAAGTACTTGGAGCTATTTGTTTGAATAAAATTGGATCTTTTTATTCTGAAAATGATCTAAATTTATTGGATACTTTAGCGAATTATGTTACAACATCAATCAAAAATGCACAGAATTATCAAAATTTCCAGAGTGAAGTTATAGTTCGAAATTCAGCTGAGAAAGCAAAAGAAGAAAGTGACAGAAAATTTAGAAAGCTTCGCTCAGATGTCCCAGTTGGCGTATTTAGAATAACTCCAACTGGTAAATTTTTATCAGCAAACCCGGCAATGATATCTATGTTTGGTTTCAGCTCTGAAGAGGAACTTCTTTCTACACCTGCTACTGAATTATATACTGATAAACGCAACCGCGAAATGCTACTTACTTTAATTAAGAAAGAAAATAGCGTTAGAGATTATGAAGTAGAGTTACAAAAAAGAGATGGTGAGAAAATCTGGTGCTTATTAAATGTTAACTCTATTTGCGATGATGTCGGGAATTGGTTATATCAAGACGGTATCATTACAAATATTACTAGAGAGAAAAAAGCAACAAAGACACTTGCAAAAGCTCAAATTCGCCTAGAAACTATCCTAGATAACGTTCCAAATATCATTTTATATGAAACTGGTGGAGCACAGGAATTTGTTTCTTCCAATATTAATGAAATGCTGGGGTATCCTGCAGAAGATTTTATTGGAGACAGTAGCAAATTCTTCTCTCTAATTCATCCCGATGACAAAGAATATATAGATCAAAAATATACAGAATGGGAAAATACCGGTAAAGAAGGGTTGCTTACATCTTGGTTCAGAGTTAGAAGAGCCGATGGAAAATATATTTGGATCGAAGACAGAATGTTGGAGATAACAGATAAAAATAATGTGAAATACCATGCTGGTGTTAATATAGATATTACAAATCTGAAGAATGCAGAAGAACAGCTAAAAGAAAGCTACAGCACCTTGCAAAGAATTCTAGAAGAAACGGTGGAAGGACTTGTTCAAGCTGTTGAGATGAGAGACCCGTATACTGCTGGTCATCAGCGACGTGTAGCTGATCTTGCTTCTGCAATTGGAACCGAAATGGGATTCACAGAAGAAAAAATTAACGGATTAAAATTAGCTGCTTTAGTTCATGATATTGGTAAGATAAATGTTCCTGCTGAAATTTTGAGCAAGCCAGGAAGGTTGACCGCTCCAGAATTTAATCTGATAAAAATGCACCCACAAACAGGTTATGACATTTTAAAATCTATAGAATTTCCATGGCCAATAGCTGAGATCGTACTTCAACATCAAGAACGATATGACGGATCAGCATATCCAAATGGATTAAAAGGGAAGGAAATTCATCTAAAAGCTAGAATTCTTGCTGTTGCTGATGTTATGGAGGCAATGTCGTCGCACCGTCCTTATAGGCCATCCTTGGGTATAGATTCAGCATTAGAAGAAATTGAAAAGAACAGAAATATTTTATATGATCCCGAAATAGCAGATATCTGTTTAACACTATTTAGAGAAAAAGGCTACAAATTTCCTAAAGCACCTGCCGATCTCCTTTAGAATCTTAGACGATTTCTATCAAAAGGTGAACTATACTGCCTAAATTCAATTACAAATTTCATATTTTCCGTAGGACTATAATTCAATTGAAAATTTGGCAATACTCTTGATGTATTATCATTATTTCCTTCAAATTCGATACCACTTTTATATGTTGCAGAGCCATAATTAATAAAATTCAAATCAATTTTCAAATTTAATTTAGGACTAAAATTATAATTAAGATGATTAGTGTATACTGATTCATAAATACTATGATTATTAGAAGAAAAACTACTGCTGAATGTCATAGAATGATTTATCGTAAGTTTATTCATATTTATCATAGACGGCATTAATAGTTCAGGAGTAAATGCGCTGTCTATTACTTGAGCACTCAAACTAAACACTACTGTAAGCAGAATAAGTATCATGATCTTTTTCATATTTACCTCTCAATTCCTTATATAAATTTATCTAATATTATGTCAAACAAACAAATTATTTCAATAAGATCATCTTCTTTGCAGATACAATTTGTCCATCTAACTTCAATCTATATAAATAGGTTCCACTAGCAACAGAATTTCCGTTACTATCTTTGCTATCCCAAACTACTTTATTCTCAGAATTCAAAACAGGATCATCAATAATAAACATATTTACTTTTTGTCCTTTTACATTAAAAATTTCTATTTCAGCATTGGAAGCTGATCTCTGCAAATTGAAAGAAATTGTGGTTTCCGGGTTAAATGGGTTAGGATAATTTTGTAATAAACTCACACCTGAAGAAATAATGGTTTCTTCAATTTCTGTATTTAGGTCATCCAAATCCATTGTAAATGCAGAACAACCATATGTTCCCAACAATAAAGTACGAGTAGGATTGTGAATCAACATATCAATCACTGGCACATTTGGCAATCCATCAGAAAGGCTTAGCCACTCATCTCCCCCATTCTCTGTAAAAAATACTCCAGCATCAGATCCAATAAAAATTCTATTTGGAACTTCCGGATCAATAGTTATGCAGTTAATTGGTAATTGAGGAAGGTTGGAAGAAATTGGGATCCAATCTTGCCCAAGATTTGTCGATTTAAAAACATGTGGATATGCTTCATCCCAACGGAATCCCGATACAGTAACATATATTGTACTCATATCAAATGGATCACCAGCTACTCTGGTTATCCATCGATTTGGTAATCCTTCAGTAACATCTGTCCAGTTGTCACCATCGTCAGTAGAAACATGCACATTCCCATCATCCGTTCCGGCAATAACAACATTCGGATAATTCGGATTGATTCCAATTGTAGAGACAGTATGATAACTTGTTCCTGTATCACCATCTGTAATATCATCACTTACAGCTTCCCAGTAATCACCACTATTTGTAGTTTTCCAAACACGATATGTTCCAAAATAAAGTGTAGTCGGATCTACAGGATGCATTGCAAGTGGGGATGACCAGTTCTTACGATCATTACTCATTTGACCTACAATATATTCAAACCAGTTACCACCATTTGTAGATCTATGTAGATTTCCCCATTGTGATTCTGCAAAAATAATATTAGGGTTTACATGATCAACTTTACAGTGGAATCCATCTCCTCCGAGTATTACATTCCAATCATCCAGAGCACCAGTGAGAGTTCTTATTGTGCTGTTATCTTGAGTACCACCGTAAATTCTTTCAGGATTCAGATAATCCATCTCAATTGCATAAAATTGTGTAAGCGGAATATTATCTATCTTATCCCAATTATCACCATA
>JABIME010000119.1 GCA_018654125.1 Candidatus Cloacimonadota bacterium | reverse complement strand
GGGACTGTTACAATTACCGGATTTGCAGCTTGCGGATTATATACAAAAAGTCCCCACCCATAATCAAAAGAGCCAATCTCATCATCATGTGTAGAAGCGGTTTCATTTGAATCATAATAATCCATATTTAGAATTTCACGTAACATGTAATAAATATTTCCACTATCAGTATCATGGAATTCAACAATATTATATGGGAAATCGGAGATATTCAACCATGCTTGCGCTGCAATGAAATCTTGTATTAGAAGAGCATCAATTACATTTTGCCATTGTTCTAGCATTACATCGTCAGGAAGTAAGAATGTTCCAAAACTATCTGATTGAACTTCCCATGGGGAATATAAGTTATATCCTTCGTCAGCAATCCCCTCCGAAACATGAGATATCCAATTATCATATTCGCAATCATCCGAACTTCCATACAGAAATTCAGTGAAAGATGCAGTTTCTACAATTAATGAAACAGCATTTACACTTACAAATAAGATCGATGCTAAAAGAAATAATTTTCTCATGAACTCACTCCATTTTTACAGATGTTTTATTGAGCTTTGCTGTCAAATATTTTTATTTAAATATCACTAAGCACTTGACACCAAATTCATCGTAAAAGGTTATGCTGTTTAATATGAAAATATTATGAACTTTGATGGAATAATATTTGCATCAAATAATGATAAAAATTAATTATATGGAGTATTACACATGAAGAGATATTTATTTGTTTTTGTTTTATTATTAATACTAACTGCCAGTTTTGCAGAGATCATTATTGATGAGGATTTTTCAGGAACATTTCCTCCAACTGGGTGGAACGCGTATGGTATGAATCCGGGAAACTGGTCTCAATCTACAACCTCAAATGCAGGTGGAACTTCTCCGGAATTGTGTTTCAATTGGTCACCATCTTTTACCGGAGAAGCAATATATGCATCTGGTCCAGTTAATACTGTAGGAGCTACTTCGCTGGATCTGATCTATTCCCATTTCTTAAACGATTTTAGTGGAAGCGGATATACAATTGGAATAAAAACATCCAGTGATGGTGTTACATGGAATACAGCTTATGAAGTTGCTCCCACAGGAGATATTGGCCCCGTTGTAGAAAATTTAACAATTACAACAAGTGATGTTGGCTCGGAATCTTTCCAGCTTGGGTTTTTCTTTAACGGTTATAGCTTTGATCTCGATTATTGGTATATTGATGATGTGCTATTAGAAGGAACACTGATCACGTATGATAACGACCTTGCCGGTTTGAGTGTTAATGGGGATACGGTTGTCAATGCTGGCAATACGGAAAATTATGAAATTGCTGTAAAGAACGTTGGATATAATTCTCAAGATTCCTATACTGTTAAATTGTTCAAAAATAATAATACGGAATTAAGCTCGATTGATATTATCCAAACTATTGCACCTGATGAGATTGTGATACACAGCCTTGTTTGGAATGTTCCCGCCGATGAACCTGCTGGATCTGTTATGCTTCATGGACAAGTCATTCTTGCTGGAGATGAAAATACATTGAATGACGAAACAGGCACGCTGGAAGTAACTGTTTTTCCACAAGGAGTTCTTGAAATAACAATTGGTGAGGGAATCGAAAATAATACCCGAACTCCATTGAGTTTTGAACATAAGAACAGCCTTACCGAGATCTTATATTTTGCAGATGAATTGGCTGGTGCAGAGGGAATGATAACAGCGATTACATATTACACAAATTTCACAGACGACCTTATGAATAAGCCAACTGCGCTATGGATAGGGGAAACAACACAAACAAACCTAACAGATGGTTGGATACCGTCAACATCGTTGACAGAAGTTTTTAATAGTACGGTTTCATATTTTTCTGCATCGAGTAGTGTACAAATTCAGCTTACAACCCCATATTATTATAACGGTGGTAACCTGGTAGTAATGGCTCATAGACCTATGGATACACAAAATTATGGTACAACCAATTATTTTTTACATGATACAACCTTAGAGCATATGGATAGAACAAGATACGAGCGAGATGATACATTAGTTTTTGATCCGGCAAATCCACCAGAAGTTAGTTATTCAGGTGAATTTTTTGCTAATACAACTTTTACCTTTTATCTTGGTGCGATGGGGGAAGTAGAAGGTTATGTTTATGATGATGCAAATAATCCGCTGGCTGAAGCACAAATTACAATAGAGGAAACACAAACAGTTACCAATACAGATAATCTTGGATATTACCATTTTGGTAATATATTGGAAGGTGAGTATGATTTCACTGCAGAATTAATGGGATATTCTCCTCAAACGATCACAGAACAAGTTATAGAAGATGAAGTAACACAACTCGATTTTAATCTTATCCCGCTGGGTCTTGTTGCTGTTTCTGGACATGTGGTTGGAAGTGATCTCCCTGCAATTGGCTTAGAGAATGCCATTGTAGAAATTACCGGATTTGAAAATTATGAAGCTACGACAGATGAAAATGGTGATTTTGTTATAAACGATGTTTACACAAATATTACATACAATATTCAGATCTCATTAGATGGGTATGACAATTATGCCGAAGAGATAATTGTTGGAAGTACTGCTTTAGATCTTGGAACAATAACATTAAATGAAATTGCATTACCTCCAGGCAATGTACAAGCTGTACAAGATCCCTTTGGAATCGAAGTTGCCTTATCATGGTCATCTCCAGGACAAGGTGGAGGAGAATTCCGCTATGATGATGGAGAGCAGGATTTCTTGTTTGGTTTAAACTCTACACCCCCAAACGCAGTATTCGGTGCTGTTCATCCCAATATTTCAATTGTTGAGGAAATTCAGTGGTATTTATGTTCTGACTATACAGCCCATAATCAGGTGAAACTATATCTATTTGGATTAGATGAAAACGGTGAACCCAATACAGATGTTGTGCTTTATGAATCTGGTTTTATAAATAATATTGATGACGAATGGAATATTCATCTTCTTGAAGAACCAATCGAAGCTTTTGAAGGTTTCTTTATGGGTGTTTCTACACCTAATTTATATACAGCAATTGGACTTGATGATGGAGATGGCGAACCATGGGAATATCAAAGCGGGACGCAATATCTTATAGAAGATTGGACTACCGGAGGTATGTGGACAGTATTAGATTCTTATGGACCAAATTATGAACGAAATTTTATGATAAGAGCATATGGTATAAATATGGGGAATACTCTTCCTAATGATCAAGTAACTAAACAAAAACCTGACAGCGCAATTATGGGAAGCAGAGAGTTTGAATCATTTAATGTTTACAGATTCTATGAAAGTCAGCATAATAATCCAGAAGATTGGGAGCTTATTGCTCAGGAAATTGGAGATACTATTTATGTTGATCAAAGTTGGGTATTACTTCAAAATGCCACATATCAATTTGCTATAAGGTCTGTTTATACAAATGGTGTGGAATCAATATCAGCCTTTTCGCAACTTATAACCAAAACTTCTGCATCAGCTGGTGATCTACCACAAATAGAGACGAAACTTTATACGAATTTCCCAAATCCTTTCAATCCTTCAACAACTATTACATTCTCGATAGCTAATAAAAATTTTAGGAATGTAGAATTAAATATCTATAATTTGAAAGGACAGAGAGTGAAGAAGATTAATGCCGGCATGCTTACTTCAGGGCAACATTCGTTTGTTTGGAATGGAACCGATGATAATGATAAAGCTGTATCTTCGGGTGTTTATTTCTATCGGCTGGTTATTAATAGAAATATTATTGATACAAAAAGAATGTTATTGCTAAAGTAAAGATCAACTTACATTTCAAAGCATTAGGTTCGTGTGGTAAACTGCACGAACCTGTTTTTATAGAAAACAAACTTATAGATTCCAATATAATACTATTAGAACTATGCTGATAAAACAATTTATTATATATTATTAGTATTATTATATAAAAAATAAAAAAAACTTGTAGAAAAATGAAAGGAATAATTTTCTCGGAACAGAAGTTGCATAATAAAAATTCGAAAATAATCTAGGAGGACGTATAATGTTTAAGAAATTACAAAATCAAAAAGGATTCAGTCTTATCGAGTTGTTAGTTGTTGTTGTTATTATTGCCATTTTGGCAGCTATTGCGGTTCCAATTTACATGAGTTATGTACGCCAAGCAAGATCAACAGAAGCACAATCTGCTATTGCTGCATTGCGCCAAACTTACAGAGTTCAGTATCAAACTTACGGATCTACTACAGATTACGATGTTGAAGCTGCTTTAGAAGATACTAATCTTGGTAATAGAACAGAGAAGAATTGGGAATTTGAAGTTGTAGGTAACCCACCAAAGAAATATATGGCTACATCTACAGCAGATTTTCCAGAAGGTGAAGGAAAATCAGTTTGGTACGACGTTGAAGATGCTGCTTATCATGGATATGGTATCGATGACGAGGACAGCGAAGAAGAAGACCTTCTCGACTAAGTTGAGTCGGGGGGTGTTTTTTGACTGTTAAAGAATTATTACAATTTACTTCAGATGCAGGTGCATCTGACCTGCACATAAGTGCGGGTTCTATCCCAATGATAAGAGTATTGGGACAGATGAAAAAACTTAATTTACCTGTGATGGAGGTTGAGGAAGTTGAAAAACTTATCTTCAGCACAATGAATGAATCGCAGATAACGATCTTCAAAGAAAAATTGGAGATCGACTTTTCTACAAAATTGGATGATGATACACGATTTCGTGTTAATGCATTCCACCAGGTTAACGGATTAGGTGTAGCATTTCGTGTTATACCTAATGCTATCAAAGATTTTGAAGATCTGCATCTCCCTGAAATTCTTGCAAGACTTTCTATGAGACAGCGTGGTCTTATTTTGGTAACCGGACCTACAGGTAGTGGTAAATCTACTACCCTAGCCACAATGGTTGATTACGTTAACGACCATAAGCATTGCCATATTATAACAATTGAAGATCCTATAGAATTTACGCATAGAAGTAAAAACTCACTTATGAATCAAAGGGAAGTGGGGCATGACACTTGGTCTTTTAAGGCTGCATTGCGTTCTGCCTTGCGTGAAGATCCCGATGTGATATTGGTGGGAGAAATGCGTGACCTTGAAACAGTTGCATTGGCATTAACAGCCGCTGAAACAGGTCATCTTGTGTTAGCTACATTGCACACAAGTAGTGCTACAAAATCTATCGACAGGATAATTGATATGTTTCCAAAAGAACAGCAGGCTCAAGTTCGTTCCATGCTTTCTGAATCTTTACAGGCAGTAATTGCACAAACCTTGCTTCCTATGAAAGATGAAAGCGATAGAATACCTGCTCTTGAGATAATGATAGCAAATAATGCTGTTAAAAATCTTATTCGTGAAGAGAAAACATATCAGATCCCTTCTGTAATACAATCTGGAAATAAGGAGGGTATGCAGTCTAAAGATCAATCATTATATAATCATGTAATGAATGGTTATCTCGATAGAAAAGTAGCAGAAGAAGTAGCAGATAATCCAAAGATGTTTGCTACGGGGACGGCATTCTAATGTTTAAAAAGATATTAAGTTCAGAAGATGGTTTTGGTATCATCCAAGCTCTTGCGGGTTTGATGATCGTTACCATTGCTCTTACGGGGTTATTCTTAAGTTCGTATTATGCATGGCACAGTGCAATTGGGAATTACCACTACAGAGTCGTACTCTTAAAAGCTCATCAGAAATTAGAAGAAGTTAAGTACCTAAACAGGTATAACGAAGGCGTAACCTATACAAATTCGATAACTTCTGGAAATTTCTTAATTGATGATGAAAATGAAGAGCCTGTTTACGGACTTATCTATCCACCTACAATATCTACAACAACAGATCTTGCTGTTTCTCAGTATGTAGATTACGACAAGATAAGTATTAAAATAACTTGGCGTGATGGCCCAGAATATTTCCTTAATAGCATTCTTAATAAGGAAAGAACTCTGATTCTGCGTGAAGATTATTTTTATAGAACTAAGGATGAGGAATAGTTATGAAAATATTAAAAAATAACAAAGGCTATTCCCTTATAGAGATATTAGCAGGGCTTCCACTTGTAACATTGGTATTTGTAATATTTGGAATTGGAATAATTCATTTTACAACTACTTTTCAGGAAGTTAAACTGTATACTCAATTACAACAGGATCTCTTTGATGCTATAGAAATCATGAGACATGGATATATGTATGAAAATGTAACTGATGATGAAGGATTAATTGGATTGTCTACAGCTAAGAAAGTAGTAATTGGATCATCTTCCATTAAAGTTACACCTCTTGTACTAAATCTAGACCTGGAAAGTAATTACTGGGTTACTTATGCTATTAACGATAATAGTCAGATAGAAATAAACGGGAGTTATGGTTTAACGCCATTCCCCGAAAGACGAGTTATATTCCCATCTTCACCAACAAAATACATTGGCAATCAAGCTCAATTCAGGATAACGAACCCAAATCAAATTTGGAGTGTCGTCCATACTGATTTTGAAGGTAATGCTACAATGGTAAAAATTAAGCTTGTTGGTCAGGTTAGATTCCGTGAAAAACAACCACGCCAATCTAATGAAGATGATATTAGGAAGAACGTAAGAACAATTACCTATGAAACTGCTGTTTATTTAGGTAATTCTCATGCAGCTTCGGAATAAGGAGATATTATGAAGAAACTATTACAAAAATTACTTAATAATAATGGTAGTGTTCTCATAATGGTTGTAGCTGTTATGCTTAGTGTAGTTGCAGTTGCTTCCTCCGCCTCCTTAATGGTAATAAGCGGACATAACCAATTACAAACTCAATATTCTCATGATAAGATCCAGGAAGAGCTACTTTTGCGTACTGAAGCCACAAGATTGCATCTTGCTATAGAACATGATGATGCACGTCAGTTACCAGGACGTATTGTTGAAATTCTTGAGCCGGACAGAAGAACAACTTATTATATTTCTAGCAGGGGACAGCACATAGTTATTAATAGCTTCATGGGGCTTGCCACAGAACAGGCTTATGCAATTCAATCATTAATAACTGCCAAAAGAGAACGCTGGATTGTTCAATCATATAAATCTCCAATTAAAAGATATTCAGAACGTCTTATAAAGAATAAGAGTTTGGCAGAGTATCAATACTTCACAGATATTGAATCATCTGAAAATGCTGATGGAGGATTTGCTGCAGCTCTTGTAAAATTCTATGGTGATGATGATCTTTTTGGTCCTGTACATTCAAATGATGATATTTGGATCCAAAATTCAGGCGGATGGCCAACATTTCACGATTATGTTACTACTGCCGGCAGGATAATGGATTTCGCAACAGGAACATTTGCTGTTAATAGCGCGCCTATGGACCAAATATTTCTTGGTGGTTATGCAGAAGAACTGCCTCCAATCATATTTAGTCCTAATGCAGATCTTATTCGACAGAATGGTCTTACTTTAGGTGCAGATGATACCGATATAGTTTATGTAAAGCTTGGTGAGGGTAGTTTTGAAGCCAGATTTGGAGCAGTTGAAATAGTTGGTGTTGATACATTTGGTGTTTACACATGGTTCCCACAAGATGAGACTTGGGTAGATGCAGCTATTGCTGGTGGTGCAAACTGGTATGAAGATACCGAGCAT